>NZ_JBYNAH010000178.1:0-11533 GCF_059781815.1 Salipiger sp.
GGAAGACGCCCCTGGCTTCTCTTCGTCAAAAATACTCCCGCCGGAGGCGCCCGGCCTTGCCAGATGCGCGATTGCCGGGCTGTCTCGCGTGACGGAGTACTCAGGCGACCTTGTGCAGTTGCAGGATCATGTCCAGCACCAGCGCGGCGGGGTCGACATTGACCGAGCGGGCGTGGCGGGCGCGGTCGCCGGCCTCCTGCGCCAGCTGCGCCCAGGCGCGGCCGGTGGCGGGGTCGGGGGAGAGGCGCGACAGCATGGCGGCTTCGCCGGGCGCCGCCTCGGGCGAGGGGGGCGTGCCGGTGACGCCGGTGCGGGCGAGCCGGGCGAGCAGCGTGTCCATCAGCGTGAGCGTCAGGTCGAGCCGCGCCTCGTTGGCCTTGCCGGCGGTGCTCTCGCCAAGCGCGATGGCGCGCGGGCGGTCGAGGCGGGGGAGGGTGCCGACGGTCTGCACCAGATCGCCGTAGAGCTTCAGCCCGTCGTGATTCAGCAGCCGCATCGCCGCGCCCACCGAGCCCGAGGACAGCGCTGCCAGCGCCTGCGCGTCGGCGGCGGCCACCTCGGCGCCGGCCTGACCCAGCGCGCGGGCCATGTCTTCGGTATTTAGCGGCGCCAGCCGCAGCTCGCGGCAGCGCGAGCGGATCGTCGGCAGCAGCCGCGAGGGCTGGTGCGCCACCATCAGCAGCGTGGTGCGCGCCGGCGGCTCCTCGAGCAGCTTGAGGATGGCGTTCGCGGCGCTCACGTTGAGCTCATCCATGCTGTCGACGATCACCACCCGGCGCCCGCCCTCCGCCGAGGAGAGCGTGAAGAAGCCCTTGAGCTTGCGCACCTCGTCGACCGTGAGCTGTGTCTTGAGCCGCTTGGCCTTGTCGTCCCAGGCGCGGCGCAGCAGGAACAGCCCCGGCTCGGACAGCGCCAGCGTGCGGCGCATCACCGGGTGATCGGCGGCGATCTCCAGCGTTTCGGGGGGCGGCGGGGCGCCGAAGAGCCCGTCCTCCTCGAGATCGGGCGTCGCCAGCAGGAAGCGCGCGATGCGCCAGGCCAGCGTCGCCTTGCCGAGGCCCTTGGGGCCGGTCAGCAGCCAGCCGTGATGCAGCCGGCCGGTGGTGAAGGCGGTGAGGAATTCCTGCTCGGCCTTGTCCTGGCCGAAAGGCCGCACGGTCTCGCGCGGGTGCGGCGCGCCCTCGACGCGGTCGGGCTGGGGAATCTCGGTCTCGCTCATGCCTCAGCTTGTAGCGCGGCCCGCACATCCTGCGCCACCGCTTCCGGGGGGTGGTTGCCATCGACGATGCGGAAGCGGTCGGGAAACTCGGCGGCCAGCGCCAGGAAGCCCGCGCGCATCTGCTGTTGCAGCGGCAGGCCGAAATCCTCGAAGCGCTCCTCGGCGGTCGCGCGGGCCTTGGCGCGGGCGAGCGCGGCTTCGGGATCCATGTCGATCAGCAGGGTGAGGTCGGGCTCGATGCCGATCATCAGGGAATGCAGCGTGTCCACCGCGCCGCGCAGGTCGCCGCGCGACAGGCCCTGATACATGCGCGTTGAATCGGCGAAGCGGTCGCAGATCACCGTGGCGCCGCGCGCCAGCGCCGGGCGGATGGTGCGCTCGAGATGATCTCGCCGCGCGGCTGTGAAGAGCAGCAGCTCGGTCTCCGCCGACCAGCGCTCGGGGTCGCCCTGCAGAACCAGCGCGCGGATCTCCTCGGCCCCGGGCGAGCCGCCGGGCTCGCGGGTCAGAACGACCTCGCGGCCCTCGCCGCGCAGCTGTTCGGCCAGCAGCCGCGCCTGGGTGGACTTGCCGGAGCCGTCGATGCCTTCGAAGCTGATGAACAGCCCCGTGCCCCCGCTCACATTGCCTCCCCGGAGGCCTGGTTCATGCGGCTCAGAAGCGCCTGGCTGACCACCATCATGCGCTTGCCGAAGCCGCCGCCGGCCACCGCCTGTTCGGCGAAGAGGGGCACGCGGTGCTCGGGCAGGCCCTCGGGGCGGATGATCAGCTCGGCCAGCTGCTGGCCGGCGCTGATCGGCGCCTTGAGCGGGCCGGTATAGACCACCTCGGCCTCGAGCATGGTGCCCGGGGTCACCGGCACCAGCAGGGTGACGTCTTCCTTGGCGACGAGCCCGACGCTGTCCTCGGCGCCGAGCCAGACCTCGGCCTGCGCGACGGCGGTCTCTTTCTTGACCAGCGTGCGCTCGGCGAACTGGCGGAACGCCCAGTTGACGATCGACTCGCTCTCCTCGGCGCGGGCGCGCTCGCTGTCGAGCCCGGAGATGGTGAAGATCACCCGGCGGCCATCCTGCATGGCGGAGCCGACGAGGCCGTAGCCCGCTTCCTGCGTGTGGCCGGTCTTGAGCCCGTCGGCGCCGATGTCGAGGCGCAGGAGAGGGTTGCGGTTGTTGACGTTCGAGGGCGCGCGGCCGTCGAACTCGAAGCGGCGCTCGGCGAAGATCGGGTAGAACTCGGGGAAATCCTCGATGATCCGGGTCGCCAGCAGGGTCAGGTCGCGCACCGACATGCGGTGGTTCGGCGCCGGCCAGCCGCTGGCATTTGCAAAGGTCGAGTTGGTCATGCCGAGTTGCTGGGCGCGGCGGGTCATCAGCTCGGCGAAACCGGCCTCGGTGCCGTTGGGCGACAGAGCCTCGGCGATCACCGCACAGGCGTCGTTGCCCGAGAGCACGATGATGCCGCGCAGCAGGTCTTCGACCTTCACCCGGTCGGTGGTGTTGAGAAACATCGTCGAGCCGCCATAGGACATGGCGTGCTCGGAGACCGGCAGACGCTCGTCGAGCTGCAGGCGGCCATCGCGGATCGCCTCGAACGCCATGTAGAGCGTCATCAGCTTCGACATCGACGCCGGCGGCAGCGCCTCGTCGGCATTCTTGGCCATCAGCACGGTGCCGGTGGTGTAGTCGAGCACGAAGGCGGCGCGGGCGCTGGTGTCGAAGGCGCCGGCCTGGGTGGCGAGCAGCGCCACAGCCGAGGCGGCGGCCAGCATCCGGCGCAGGGAACGGGTCGGGATCATGGTGTGGCTCCTCGTCCTTGTGCGCCCCGGGCCGCGCGGGCCGGGACCGATCAGTTGGTGACGGCGTAGGCGTCGGTGAAGCCCGAGGCCTTGATCTTCTTGAGCAGCTCTGCGCGCTCGGCCGCGGTCTGGGCGGGGCCGACGATGACGCGCCAGAAGGTCTTGCCGGAGCTCGACTGCTTGCGCACCGTCGGCACCATGCCCTGCTGGCGCATGGCGGTGGCGGTGTTCTTGGCGTTCTGCTCGATGCTGAAGATGCCGATCTGGATATAGGGCTTGTCGAGGCTCGAGGCGGGTTTGGCCGCGGGCTTCGCTTCGGGTTTCGGGGCCGGTGCGGCGGCCGGCGCCGTGGTCGCGGCGGCGGCGGCCTTGACCTCGGGGGCAGGGATGCCCGCGGCGCTGTCGAGCGCTGCGGCAGCGCTGGCGGCAACCGGATCGAGCGTCGCTTCGGTCACGTCGGAAGGTGCGGCGATGGCGGTGGCCTCGGCGCTGGCGACCGGGGCCGGGCCGTCCTCGGCGGGGATTTCCTCGCGGCGCAGCGCGATCACGTCGAGATTGGTCGGCGCGCCGGCCAGCATCTCGAGCGCTGCCGCGGCGTCGGACGAGACCTGCAGACGCGGGCCGGGCGACTGGCGTTCGCGGCGGAACAGCGCGCCGATGACGAACTGGCCGTTCTGCTGGTTGCGGATGATGACGCGCTCGGGCTCGCTGACCTCGGGGTGGGCGACCCAGACGCCGCCAAGCGACGGGCGACCGTCCCAGAGGCCCGCTTCGGTGGCGTGGAACACCTCGGGGGCCTCGATGTCGCGCTCGACGCTCTGCGCCGCGCGGCTGACGGTTTCGCCGGTCTCGGCGGCGCCGTCCTTGGGCTTCAGGAAGCCCGGCATCTGCGCGTCGTCACACGCGGCAAGCGCCGCAACGCCGGTCAACAGCCACGCGGCCCGCAAGGCCGCCCCACGACGCTTCGAATTCGATCTGCCCATGTTCTGCCCCATGCCTGTCCTACGGGTGGTCCTTCCCCGCATCCCCTGCGCCTGCTCGCCCCGGATCTTCGTGCCGGATTTTGCGAAAAGACGGATGCGCCCCTGATCTGGCCCCGCCGAGGGGGGCCGAGGGCGGCGCGCCTGCCTTTGGAAGAAGAGAGTAACGGCTTGGCCGGATCAAGAAAAGCCTGCAATGCCGCTTCGGCGGTTTTTCCCTTGCAGGGCGGCTTTCAGAATCGCGTGAGCGGGGCTAGAGCTTCGGGACCGGAGGTTTGGCAGAGTGGTCGAATGCGGCGGTCTTGAAAACCGTTGGGCGTGAGAGCGTCCCCAGGGTTCGAATCCCTGAGCCTCCGCCATAATTTACAACCAGCCCATTGTTCACATTGGTTATTTTCCTTAGGCGCCATCTATAGCCCCACATTTGGCCCCACACGCAGGTTTTGATGATTTGGGTCTTGTCAATGTGATGCATTTGGAAGCATGTTGGTACGTAGAGTGAACATCTGGTGCCACCGGATGTCGATGAATCAATCTACGTAGTTTCAGCAGAGGAATTGCAGAGCTACCCACAAGGGGTAGGACTGTGCCTCCGGAACACTTCCCAAACCAACTCGATCTCTTTTCCGCTGATGCCGCCGAAGCGCCGCATCGAAGTGACGAACCTCTCGCAAATGAAAAGACTTGCGCTGATCGTACCACGAACCGGGCGGACAAGCCGCGCAACGCGTCCAGGGAAAAGGCGCCAAAGCAGGGGTTTCCCGCGCGCGCGTCTACCTCGAAAGGGGGCCATGATGGCAAGTCGCCTTCTCGGCTCTTTCTCCGGGATGTGGAGGTTGCGAAACGGTACTCGGTGTCCCGCCCCACGATCTGGCGCTGGGTCAAGAAGCGTTTGGGCTTTCCATCGCCTGTGCAGATTGCCGAAGGAACAACGCGCTGGGCTATCGCTGACCTCGAAGAGTTCGAGCGATCGCTTAAGTCTACTTCGGCTCTTGATGGCGCTCGCGCGGGAGGTGGCACGTGAGCCGCTCCTATCGCGGCGTCCGCCCGCAGACCAATCGTGTGTATTCGGTAGACCAAGTTCGCGATCTCTACGGTGTCAGCCGCAATACCCTGAACAATTGGGTGGGGAGCGGCTTGCATCCGGTTGATGCCCGGACCCCTCAACTTTTCCATGGGGGCGAACTGGCGCGCTTTCATCGTGATCGTGCCGGCACCACAGCGACGTTACTCCAAGGGCAATTCAATTGCTTCGGTTGCAAGCGAAAGGTGTTTCCGGACCCGCGCTCGGTGGCGATCGAAGCAGTCAAGACACGTGCGAACTTGGCCAGAGCAACATGTCCGGACTGCCATGTCATCGTACTGAAGCTACTGGGTGAGGCAGAATGCAACAACGTACGAAAGTGCCTTGATACCAATACCAGCCTAGCATCGATAGACGAAGGGAGAGAGGCAGTTCAGGCTGGTATTGGGAAGGAGCAAGGTGCCGGTGCGCTGGTGGCGCGGTCGCAAAATGACCGCATCATCTTTGCTTGGCAGGGCTTTGCGGGTCGCTTTGACAAAAAGACAGTCACCGCTCACCTAATTTCCATCCGGGCATTTGAGCGCTTTTTCCCTGGTCGTGCCTTTGGAAGCCTAGACAAGGATGACATTGTTGGCTGGCGGGAGGCCCTCATTGCCAATGCATGTGGCCTCGGCAATTCTACGATCCGCCATCGAGCTTCGCAGGTAGGGGCATTCCTGAAGTGGCTCGCCAACGAGCCGGGCCACACGAAGCTACGCGGGCTGAGCGAATACTGCCTCCTTCCTAGAAAGCTGATGCAGGCCCCGCTTCCTGAGCCCAAATTGTTCCCTGATCTGGGGGAGGCGGGCATTCTGCTAGATGCCATGCCTGCGGCGTCGCTCCATGACCGGCGTCAGCGTGCGATCTTCGCAATGGCGTTCCTGATCGGCCTGCGTGCAAATGCGCTGATCACGCTGCGCCTGAAGCACGTCGACGTCGATGCGCGCCGCGTCGTCCACGATGGCGCTGCGGTACGTGCCAAGAACGGCAAGAGTTTCGATGTCAATTGGTTTCCAAGGACCGCCCCTTTCGAGCAGGTGGTCCGCAGCTGGCTTGATGAGGTCACAGCTCTAGGTCTGCGGCGAGACGACGCTATCTTCCCGAAGCTCAGGCAGCTGAAAACCGCTGGCGTGCAAGATCGGCCGACCATCGACCCGATGAAGACGGCTGACGCAGTCACGGAAGCTTTCGATCGCGCTTGCGCTGGGCGAGGCCCGCACTACACGCCCCATTCGGCTCGTCACACGCTCGCGAACCTCGGCGACAAGCTTTGCCGCACATCAGAGGAGCGTAAGGCATGGTCACTAAATTTTGGCCATGAGACAGAGGCGGTCACCTGGGAGCACTATGGCAAAGTGAGTGGCGAACGAAAGGACCAGATCTTCGAAAGCTTCGATCGAGATGTGCCGCCGACCGCTGACGAGGCCGAGTTGATGCTCCGCTACCACGAACACGAATTGATCCGGGGAACTCCGGAGTTCGATCGAGCAGCGCGCCTGGTCGAAGAGCGCAGAGATCTTAAGCGACGAGGAAAAGCGGGGCAATTTGCCGTCGGATAGTCGGCTTCGGGAAAAGGCCGACTGCGGTCTCCGGCTGTTTTCTGACAGCTTCGACGCCTCCCGGAAGTTCCAGATCCCGGTGGTGATCGATGACTGCACCCGAGAGTGTTTGTGCCTTGTCGCGGACACCAGCCTGTCCGGCGCACGGGTTGCCCGGGAGCTCAGCGCCCTCATCCCGATCTACGGCAAACCTGGGTGGGCTGACCGACCAAGGTGACATTCCGTTTCACTACCTGTACCTTGAGGGTATCAGTCAGGGCGGTTCACGATGACCGATCTCGAAGACGTTGCGCAACATTACCATTCCGGGCACTTGCTCAAGCGGATCTCCGATGGATGCGAAGCACTTGACCTGACCCCACCGTTTTCCAGCGACGCCCTGGCCGCAGTGGACGAGTTCCACATTGGTGGCCGACTGGCGACCGTGCCCTTCGTGACGGCTCTGGGCTTGTCAGCGGAAAGCCAGGTTGTGGATCTTGGATGTGGTCTCGGCGGTCCGGCGCGCTTCGTAGCGTCGGCCACCGGGGCGCACGTCACCGGCGTCGATTTGACTGCAGAGTTCGTGGAAACCGGGCGCGTCCTCACGGAATGGACGGGCCTGTCAGATCGGGTTCAGCTCATCAAAGGCAGCGTGCTCGATCTGCCGTTGGAAGCCGGGTCGATGGACGCCGCCTACATGATCCATGTCGGCATGAACATCGCGGACAAGGTCGGTATAGCGCGGGAAGCGAACCGCGTGCTCAAGCCAGGCGGCATCTTTGCGATCTACGATGTCATGCAGGTCGGAGAAGGCCAGATGGACTATCCTGTCCCATGGGCGTCCTCTGCGGATCTTAGCGCACTTGCCTCACCGGAGACATACGAGGCGGCGTTGAAATCGGTCGGTTTCGAACTGACCGGTCGGATCGACCGGACAGCCTTTTCCAGGCAGTTCTTTGCGGATCTTGCTGCTGCGCAAAACCGTGCGGGCGGCCCCCCGCCGCTGGGGCTGCATCTTGTTATGGGCGATGATACCGCGCTGAAGGTCCGGCACATGGTACGAAATATCGAAAGCGGATTGATCGCTCCAATCGAAATCCATGCGCGTCTGCCTGTTTAGATTTGTGCCTGCTATGAGCTCGTTGCCGACGAAACTGTCCGGAGATCAATTTCACAGCCTAATATCAGCCTAATAAGGGAGACCCCGATGATCCGTCCTCTATTGACCACTGTCGCGCTCTGGGCCCTTGTCGCTCCTGCGCAGGCCCAGGAGGCACTGCCGGCCCCGACGCCCGATGATCTGGTCTTCTCGGTCGAGAACATGGATCGCAGCGCCGATCCCCGGGAGGATTTCTATCGTTACGCGGCGGGCGGATGGATGGACCGGGTCGAGCGTCCCTCGCGGTTTCCCACCTACGGCATCTTCACCATCATGAACGATCGGCTGACCAAGCAGGTCGCCATCGCGGCCGCCGAGGCGGGCAAGTCCAGCGCCGAGTTGCCCAAGGGCTCGCCCGCCCAGCAGGTTGGGGATTTCTACAACGCTTTCATGGATGTCGAGGCCATCGACGCCGCCGGGATTGAGCCGATCCGCGCCATGCTGGACGAGATCGACGCGATCTCCTCGGTGTCCGAGATCACGCGTTTCATGGCCTCGCAGGCGGCGACGGCAGGTCCGGGGCTTTTTGTAATGTTCGGTCCGGGGCAGGACCCCGAGGACAGCGGCAAGTTCGCCCTCTACGCCGTCGGTCAGACGTTCGGGATAGACCGGCATTTCCTGGAGCTTCTGCGGACCGAACCGGGAGACAGCGCGCTGATCCCCTATCACGACTATGTCCGGAAACTCATGGAGATCGCAGGCTATTCAGCGGATGAGGCGCTACGGATCGCCGACAACACGATCAACATCGAGACGGCGCTCTACAACGGCTTCCTGACGCCAGAAGAGTTCAAGGACCCGAAGATGCGATCCGCAAAGTTGCCCTTTGAAGAGGTTGCGGCCCAGGTCCCCGAGATTGATATTCCGCTGTATCTGGAGATGGTTGGCTTCGAGAAACCTGACGAGTTTGTCATGTTCCAGCCGCGCGCGCTGACCGTCCTGTCCGAGGTCCTGCGCGAGAGGCCGCTGGACGATCTGAAGGACTACATGGCCTACCGGATCGTGCAGAATTATTCCCCCTATCTCGACACCGAACTTCTGGAACCCAAGCTCGACCTCTTCGAGGCTTTGGTCGGGGCCCGGCCCGATCAACCCAGGTCAGAGCAGGTCTATGAGCTGTTGAAGGAGAAGATGGGGCACCCGGCTAGCAAGGTCTTCGTCGACCGTTTCTACCCCGATGGCACAAAAGAAGACGTGCTCGACATGGTCGAGCGGATCAAGGCCGTCTTCCGCCACCGGATCGAGATAAGCCCATGGTTATCTGACCCGACCAAGGCCGAAGCGCTGAGGAAGGTCGGCAATTTCTACTACAAGGTCGGATACCCGGACAAATGGATCGACTACAGCGGTGTAGAGATAGGACATGATGCGGTGGCCAACATGATCGCCCTCGGCCGCTTCGAGATGGAGCGCACGATCGACAGCCTCACCCGACCGCCCGAGCACGAGGAGTTCAACGGTGCATCGACCCTGCCGATCGCGATGAACGCAGCCTACTCGCCGCAGATCAACGGGTTCGAAGTCACCGCGGCAATCACGATGGCGCCGGCTCTGTCGCCAGACATGGACGCGCCCCTCAAGTTCTGCCGGATCGGCGCGGTCATCGGGCACGAGATGACGCACGGCTTCGATTTCAGTGGTCGCCAGTATGATGCGACCGGCAACCTTCGCGACTGGTGGACACCCGAGGACTCCGAAGCCTTCATCTTTGAGGCGAGGAAGCTGATCGCGCAGGCCGACAACTTCGAGGTTCTGCCTGGCCTGAACATCAACGGTGGGCTCGGCGTGGGCGAGAACATGGCCGACGTGGGCGGCATCACACTCGCCTATGAGGCGCTGAAGGTTTATCTCGAGGAACACCCGGAAGAGAATATCGAGATCGACGGCATGTCGCCCGCAGAGCGCTGCTTCGTTGGCTGGGCACAATTCTGGGCGTCGAAACAGACCGACCAGTTCCTGCACACGATCGTCACGAACGACGGCCACGCGCCGGATTACTACCGGTCCGTCGCGGCGCTCCAGCATCTGGACGCGTTCTATGACACCTACGGCATCGTCGAAGGCGACCCGATGTGGTTGCCGCCAGAGAAGCGTGCCCGCGCCTGGTGATGAGTTGAAGCGAGGAACAGCAGCAATGCGCCATAGTGCAGTTGTCGTGACTGCTGCGAGAGGAGCCACCCAATGTAGGTTACAACAGTTGGCGTAGATCTGGCCAAGAACGTTCTACAGGTCCATGGGATTACCGAGACCGGAGAGGTCGTTATTTTATCGGACGATCAGACGCGCGCAGCTTCTGGCTTTCTTCGAGGACCTGCCTGCGTGTCTTGTCGGCATGGAGGCATGTGGGTCCAGGCACTACTGGGCGCGGCAACTTTCTGCCCTTGGCCACGATGTTCGTTTGATCCCGGCGAATTACGTGAAGCCCTACGTCAAACGCGGCAAGTCCGATGCGGCTTCAGGACCGGCAGGATCCCCGCGTGACGATGCTCCGCACGATACCTGGTGTGGGTCCTGTGACGGCGTCCGCCATTGTCGCTACTGTCGGCGACGCGCGGCAATTCAATAGTGGGCGGGTATTAGTAGCCTGGCTTGGGTTAACTCCACTCAACCGATCCAGCGGAGGCAAGGAAAAGCTGGGTCGGTTCAAAAGTTCCAAGAGAAGCTATCATGGTTGCAACGCGAATTTCGAGGGTCTGATGGCGTCAGTCGGTCGACATTCATTTCTGTTCTGCACTGTCACCTTGGGCAGTGCGATTGCTTTCGCACCTTCCAGTCCGGCTGCCGAAACACACACCGAGCAGAGTACGTGCTCTGCTGACATTCACATTTCTGCAGAGGAAGGTGCTCACAGTGCACTTGTCTGCGTGGCGGTTTCAGTAGCGCGCGAACTTATGCAAAACTGCGGCTTTGAACAGAAGCGCCCGATAACAATCAAAATCGTACCGGCGATGGACAGGGAGCACGAAGCCTGCGCAGCTTTCTTCAACTGTGACACCGACGTGCTAACCGTTGTAAGTCCCGAAGCGCTAGCGCGGTCGGATCAAGTGCTCGATGCATTTGCTCGGCTTCCTGCAGATGAGTACTTCCAATCGGTTATCGTTCACGAGCTTGCTCATGCCTTCTTGAGCCAGTCGCAACATGGTATGATGTCCCGCGTTGGGCATGAGTATTTTGCCTACTCAATTCAGATCGCCTCACTTCCAGAAGGCGAACGAGCGAAGATATTTGACTATATTGCGTTGGAAGCGATCCCGAGTGCGATAAATTTTTATGAGTCCTTGTTGGATTTTCGCCCGTCCACTTTCGCTCTATGGTCATTTCTGCATTTTTCCCACCCAGACAATGGATGCGCGTTTGTGCAGCGAATCGTTGAGAGGGACCTGTCGCTTCCCGAAGCGTTTCTGAGACGAGATGTCGGTTCCAGAATAGACTGGCCCTGAGGGAAGCCAACAAGGCAGGGTGACTCCGGTCGTTTGTCGCCAAATATTGTAATCAGCCGCTTCGGGTGTCGACCGCCGATGACTCCGGCTCGCCTTCGAAGGCTACGGAAGCTGCGTTCATGTACATATGGACGCGACGTCTGGGACCGGCCCAAAGCCGCCGTTCATGGGGTGGTCCGTCGCTGCCGTGCAGCTTCACCAAAGCGGTCATCCAAACATCGTGCAGCATGCCGTTGCAAGCCAAGGTCGACAGTCGGGCGAAGCGGCTGTTCTACTACATCATGCTAGGTCATGTTGACAAATGGCGGATCCAGAGACGGATCGACGTGATGTCAATGA
>NZ_JBYNAH010000179.1:0-11460 GCF_059781815.1 Salipiger sp.
TCGACACTCTGCTCTACGACAGCGCCGACAGCTACGCCCAGACCCGCAACAGCTATCTGTCGTACCGGCGCTACCAATTGGGGGATACCGAGACCGGGTCGGCGGGCTATATCGACCCCGAAGCACTCGACACGGAGGGATTCTGATGACCCGGCACTTTCTCACCCGCAGGGAGATGATCGGCAGCGCCGCCGCCGCGGCACTGTGCGCGTTCGTTCCCGGCGCCGCGCTGGCGGTAACCGCGGCGCAGGCCTCGGATCTGGTCGAGCGCATGCTGACCGACATCAACAGGGTGATCGATTCCGGCAAATCCGAAAATGCGATGATCGCCGATTTCGAGCGCATCTTCCGCACCTATGGCGACATGCCCTACATCGCGGCCTACGCCATGGGTGCCGATGGCCGCCGCGCCACCCCGGCGCAGAAGAAGGCCTTCACCAACGCCTTCTCGGGCTATGTCAGCCGCAAATACGGCAAGCAGTTCCGCAAGTTCATCGGCGGCAAGCTGGAGATCGAGGGCAGCAAGAAGGTCAAGAACGCCTACCAGGTCTCGACCACGGCGCTGCTGCGCGGAGAAGCGCCCTTCGACGTGACCTTCTTCGTCGGCGAGAAGTCGGGCCGATTCTACAACATGTATGTGGAAGGCGTGAACATGCTGCTCACCGAGCGGACCGAGGTCGGCGCCATGCTCGACCGCCGCCGCGGCGACATCGACGCCATGATCGCCGACCTCAAGCGCGCCGGCTGACCGGCGCTCTTGAGCGGGCGCTAATCTTCGGGAAGCCGGAAACCGGCGATCAGGATCTCGCGCGCCCGCTCTGCACCGACCCGCAATCCGCCCACCCGGAAATTGATCAGCCCAAGCCTGCCCGGATGCGGAAGCCGCCGCACGACGACATTAGAGGGCAGGTCAAGATAGCGTTCAGATCGCTGGGCTTGCCTGCCCATCAGAAGCACAAGCTTCACGCCATGCTCGAGCAGCAGGTGCCGGTTGAAACGCGCGCCCTCGCGAAGGATCGCCGCGCCGCGGCTCGCGGGTGCGTCATACCAAGGCACCGCATTCATCGGGAGGTACGCGGACAGCGCGATGCCGTTGGCCTCAAGCGCAAACTTGCAGAGCTCCGCCGTCGGATCGCCATTCAGCACGCCGATCTCGCCCGTTCGAACGGCATTGCAGCCGGCACCGTGAATGGTCCCCGGATCCTGCAGAATACCGGCGAGACGGTACGGCCCGCAGTGATACGGGGCAATTCTCGGGAACCGGCGTATCTCTGGTTGTATCAAATGCAGGTTACGGGCACGACGAAAGCCGTGCCCGCCCTCTGGATCACATCGTGGCGAGCAGCGCCTCGCCGGCGGAGGTCTCGCAGCCGCGCGTCTCCTCGGGCATGAACTGCGTCACAACGCCGTCCTCGACCAGCATGGCGTAGCGCTTGGTGCGCGAGAAGAACCCGATCGCGGGCACCGTCAGCTCCATGTCGATGGCCTTGGTGAAGGCCGAGTCCGCATCGCACAGCATCGAGATCCCCGCCTCTTCCGCGCCCGTGGCCTTGCCGAAGGCGTCCATCACGAAGGGATCGTTGACCGCGACGCAGATGATCTCGTCCACGCCCTTGTCCTCAAAGGCCGCCTTGGTGCGGATGAAGCTCGGCACATGCGCGGCCTGACACGTGGAGGAGAAGGCTCCGGGGATGCCGAAGATCACCACCTTGCGGCCCTTGAGCCTGTCGCCGAGAGCGACCGTCTCGACCCCTTCGGCTCCCATCTTGGTCAACGTGGCCTCGGGCAGCGTGTCTCCTGCGGAAATTGACATGTTGGCGGTCTCCCTGAATTGCGTTTCCTGCACTCCGGGATATAGGCTCCGCGCGAACGAGGCCAACGGAAAACAGGGGCAGGACGATGGGCGATGTTGTGGTGATCGGAGGCGGCCAGGCCGGCGCCTCGCTGGTGGCGCGGCTGCGCTCCAAGGGGTTCGACGGCAAGATCACCCTGATCGGCGCCGAGCCGGTGCCGCCCTACCAGCGCCCGCCGCTCTCCAAGGCCTACCTGCTGGGCGAGATGGAGGAGGAGCGCCTCTTCCTCCGCCCGCGCGCCTACTATGACGAGCAGAACATCGAGCTGGTGCTGAACGCGCCGGTGACCGCCGTCGATACCGAAGCCCGCGCGATCATCGCCGACGGGCGCAAGATCTCCTATGACGACCTCGTCTTCTGCACCGGCTCCAACCCGCGCAAGCTGCCGGCGGCGATCGGTGGCGATCTCGACGGCGTGTTCTGCGTGCGCGGCATCGCCGATGTCGACGCCATGAAGCCGCGCTTCACCGAAGGCGCCAGCGTGCTCATCGTCGGTGGCGGCTATATCGGGCTCGAGGCGGCGGCGGTGGCCGCCAAGCTCGGCCTCAAGGTGACGCTGGTCGAGATGGCCGAGCGCATCCTGCAGCGCGTCGCCGCCCCCGAAACCGCCGACTACTTCCGCGACCTTCACACGGCGAAGGGCGTCGACATCCGCGAGGGCGTGGGACTCGGAAAGCTCACCGGCACGGACGGCAAGGTGACCGGCGCCGAGCTCACCGACGCCAGCACGCTCGACGTCGATTTCGTCATCGCCGGCGTCGGCATCCTGCCGGCGCTCGAGCTCGCCGAGGCCGCCGGCATCGACATCGAGAACGGCATCCGCACCGATGCGACGGGCCGCACCTCGGCGCCCAATGTCTGGGCCGCAGGCGACTGCGCCTCCTTCCCCTATCGTGGCGAACAGATCCGGCTCGAGAGCGTCGGCAACGCCATCGACCAGGCCGAGGCGGTGGCCGACAACATCATGGGCGTGGGTCGCGCCTACGAGGCCAAGCCGTGGTTCTGGTCCGACCAGTACGACGTCAAGCTGCAGATCGCCGGGCTAAACACCGGCTACGACCGGGTGGTGGTGCGCAAATCGGGCGACGCGGTCTCGCACTGGTACTACGCCGGCGCCACGCTGCTGGCGCTCGACGCGATGAACGATCCGCGTGCCTACATGGTCGGCAAACGCCTGATCGAGGCCGGCAAGTCGCCCGAGCCGGAGGCGGTGGCCGATCCTGAGACCGACCTCAAGGCGCTGCTCAAACCGTGAGGATCATCGCGGGAGACTGGCGCGGACGGGCGCTCACCTCGGTCGGCAAGGGCGATCCCCGGGCGCATCTGCGCCCGACCACCGACCGCGTGCGCGAGAGCCTGTTCAACATGCTGGGCGGTGGTCGCTTCGGTGAGCCCTTCGGAGGCGCGCGCGTGCTCGATCTCTTCGCGGGAACCGGCGCGCTGGGGCTCGAGGCGCTGTCGCGCGGAGCCGCGGCCTGCACCTTCGTCGATGACGGGCGCAAGGCGCAGTCGCTGCTGCGCGACAATATCCGCCTGCTGGGCTGCGCCGAGCGGACGACGCTGATCCCCCGCGACGCTTGCCGCCTGCCCCCGGCGGAGGTGCCCTGCGATCTCGTCTTCCTCGACCCGCCCTATGGCAAGGATCTCGGCGCCCGCGCGCTGGAGGCGGCCCGGACAGCTGGATGGATCGCGCCCGAGGCGCTGATCGTCTGGGAAGAAAGCGCGCCTCAAGCCGCGCCCGAGGGCTTCACCCTGCTCGACACCCGCCGCTACGGAGACACCCACGTGACGGTGCTGCGCGCCGCCTGAGCACCCGGCGCCTTCGCGCTGGCAATCGCGTCCGCATCCTGTATCTTATTCGCATATGTTTATTCGTGCGACGAGAGAGGGAGGCTCCGCATGACGCTCTTCAAACCCAGCCGGCGGGATATCCTTGCCATGGCCGCGGCGGCCCCGGCGCTGACCCTGCCCGCGATCGGGCGCGCCGAACTCGGCGCCCCCGCCGCCGGCAACCCGACGCATTTCGCCTTCACGCTCGGCGAGGCGAAGATCACCGTCATCTCCGACGGCTCGCTGCAACTGCCCACCGACGGGCTCGGGGTGAACGCCGACCCCGAAGTGGTGAAGGCCTTCCTGGAGCAACACTTCCTGTCGCCCGAGACCAACTACTCCCACACCAACCACCTGCTGGTCGAACTGGGCGAGGCGGTGGTGCTGGTCGACGTGGGTTCGGGCAACCGCTTTCTCGACACCGCGGGCCGGCTGATGGCCAATCTCGACGCGGCGGGGGTCGACGCGGCATCCATCACCCACGTGGTCATCACCCACGCCCACCCCGATCACATCTGGGGCATCCGCGACGATTTCGACGAGGCCATCCTGCCCGACGCCGCCTATTTCCTCGGCCAGACGGAGCATGATTTCTGGATGCAGGACGGACTTGCCAGCCAGGTGCCGGCGGAGATGCAGCAATTCGTGGTGGGCGCGCAGAACTCGATCCAGGTCGACGGCGCCGACTGGCAGCTGATGCGCGACGGGCAGGAGATCGTCCCCGGCCTGCGCGTCATCGACACGCCCGGCCACACGCCGGGCCACATGAGCCTGATCGTCGAGTCCGGCGGCCAGCAGCTGCTCGCCACCGGCGACGCAATGAGCCACGCCTACACCAACTTCGCCCACCCCGACTGGTACAACAGCTTCGACATGGATGGCGACGTCACCGTGACGACCCGCAAACGCCTGCTCGACATGGCCGTGGCCGACCGGATGGCGGTGCTGGGATACCACTTCCCCTTCCCCGGCGTGGGCCACGTCATGCGCGAGGGCGACGCCTATCGCTTTGTGCCGGCGCTGTGGAAATGGGGCTGATCCCGCGCCCTTGCCGCTGACCGGCGCTTTGCGGCGCGGTCCGGCCTGCCTCCGGCGGGAGTATTTTTGACGAAGAGAAGCCAGGGGCGCTGTGCCCTACCCTTCTCTGGTTCAAAAATACCTCGGGGGTGAATTGGCGCACAGCGCCAAGAGGGGGCTGGCCCCCTCTCTTCCCCGAGCAAAGCGCTGCGCCCTGGCGACAGGGCGCAACACCGCGGTCTTCGCGAACAGCCACGCAGGGCCGGCGGTCACGCCCAGGTCGGGTGGAACTTGCCGCCGGGCGAGAGGGTGAAGATCTCGACCCCGTCCGCGGTCACGCCGACCGAGTGTTCGAACTGCGCCGAGAGCGACTTGTCGCGGGTGATCGCGGTCCACTCGTCCTTCAGTACCTTGGTCTCGGGGCGGCCGAGATTGACCATCGGCTCGATGGTGAAGAACATGCCTTCCTCGAGCTGCGGGCCGCTGCCGGCGCGACCGTAATGCAGCACGTTGGGCGGCGCGTGGAACACCCGGCCGAGCCCGTGGCCGCAGAAATCGCGCACCACCGACATGCGGTGACTCTCGACATAGCTCTGGATGGCGTGGCCGATATCGCCGAAGGTGTTGCCGGGCTTGACCTGCTCGATGCCGATCATCAGCGCATCATGCGTGACCTGCATCAGCCGCTGCGCATAGGGCTTGGGCTCGCCGGCCACGTACATGCGGCTGGTGTCGCCGAACCAGCCATCCACGATCACCGTCACGTCGATGTTGAGGATGTCGCCGTCGAGCAACGTGTCGTCGTTGCGGGCGTGGCTGTCGTTCTTCCATTTCGGGATCTTGTTGCCGGGAATGCCGTGGCAGACCACGTGGTTCACCGAAATGCAGCTGGCGTGCTGGTAGCCCTTGTACCCGATCGTCGCCGAGGTCGAGCCGGAGGCGTCGACCGCGGCGCGGATCACCTCTTCGAGACCGCCGGTGGTCTGGCCCGGATGCACGTGCGGCGCGACGTCGTCGAGAATCTTCGCGGCGACGGCGCCGGCGGCCTGCATGCCGGCAAAATCTTCGGGGTCGTGAATGCGGATGCCGTCCCGGGTGAGGCGGCCGCCGGTGTCGTGTCTCAAGGCTGCGCGCTCCGTGTGAATTCGAGTCCGTTACTTAAACCCTCGCGCGCCGCTTTGCCAGAGGGGACCGCCGGAACCCCGCTCAGCCCTTGCGTGTTGCCCATGAGGGCGTCAGGAACGACGTCATAACGCAGAAAAATCAGACGAGGGACCATGGAACAGCTCGACGATGTGATGAATACCGAGATTTACAACGGCACCTCCCTGTCGGACGTGCTGACGCTTGATTTCCTTGCCGGGATCCTCGGCAACGTGGTGACCGGGCTGCTGATCCTGATCGTAGGCTTCATCATCGCCGGCTGGGTCCGGCGACGCGTCGTCGGTATCTCGAAGCGCAGCGCGCGGCTCGACGACACGCTCTTCGCCTTCCTCGGCCAGATCGCGCGCTACCTGGTGCTGATCTTCACCGGGCTGATCGTGATGAACAATCTCGGCATCCAGACGACCTCGATCATCGCCGCGCTGGGTGCCGCCGGCCTCGCCGTGGGCCTGGCGCTGCAGGGCACGCTGTCGAATGTCGCCGCCGGCGTGATGATCATCGTGTTCCGGCCCTTCAAGCTCGGCGATTTCATCGAGGTGGCGGGCGAGATGGGCACCGTGAAGGACATCACGCTCAACACCACCGAGCTTGCCTCGCTCAGCAACACCCAGGTGATTGTGCCCAACGCCTCGATATGGGGCAACGTGATCGAGAATTTCTCGGTCTACAGCACCCGCCGGGCCGAATGGACCTTCGGCGTGGGCTACGGCGCCAATCTCAAGACCGCCGAGGAGGTGATCCTGAGCACGATCATGGCCGACGCGCGCTCGAAATCCGATCCGGCGCCGTTCATTCAGGTCAACAATCTCAACGACAGCTCGGTGGATTTCCTCGTGCGGGTCTGGGTCGAGAGCGGCGATTTCTTCCAGTATCAGGCCGACATGAAGCGCAAGGTGAAGGAGGCGCTCGACCAGCATGGCGTCGACATTCCCTTCCCGACGCGGACGCTTGTCGTGGACCGCGGGGACGAGGACGCAATCGCCGCCGAATGAGCGGCGGCTCTGAGCCGGTGACGCGGATGGGGGCGCTGCCCCCGCCGCAGCAGAGCTGCGACTCCCCCGGAGTATTTTTGACGAAGAGAAGACAGGGGCGCTCTGGTGAGCGCAGTGACCGGTAGCCCTGCGCGGCGCGGCTTGCGCGCTAGCGAGGTCAGGGGGCGCGGAAGGGGAGGGCCGCGCGCAGATCGACCCCCTCGGGGCCGACGGCGCAGTCGAAGGCCAGCACCTCGACGCCGCGGGCGGTGGCCTCGGCGAAGGCCGACGCATAGGTCGGGTCGAGATCGGCGGCGAGGGTGACCGCGCTGCAATCGGTGCGCTGGACGAGATAGAGCATCACCGCCCGGTGTCCGGCCTCGGCCATGGCGGCGAGTTCGCCCAGATGCTTGGCGCCGCGGGCGGTGACGCTGTCGGGGAACTCGGCAAGGCCGGGCTGGCGCGACAGGGTCACGGATTTCACCTCGACATAGGCGTCGGGGCGGCCCTCCGCGCTCAGCAGGAAGTCGATGCGGCTGTTCTCGCCGTATTTCACCTCAGGGCGGACGCTGTCGTACCCGTCTAGCCCGGGGACGTCGCCGGCGGTGAGTGCGGCGCGCAGCATGCGGTTGGGAACGCCGGTGTCGACCCCGGTGAAGGCGCCGCTGTCGTGCTCGACCAGCCGCCAAGCGTATTTCAGCTTGCGCCTGGGGTCGTCATTGGGTTCGAGCCAGATCGTCAGCCCTTCGTCCTTCAGCCCCAGCATGCTTCCGGGGTTGGCGACATGGGCGGTGATCTCGCGCCCGTCCTCGAGCCGGGCATCGGCGAGGAAGCGTTTGTAGCGGCGCAGCAAAACGGCGCGGATCAGGGGGGTTTGAAAGCGCATGGCGCGGGCCTATACCATTGCACGAGGCGCGCCAAGAAGGACAGCACGATGACCAATCCCACCGCAGCGATGATCGTGATCGGGGACGAGATCCTCTCGGGCCGCACCCGTGACAGCAACATGAACCACTTCGCCCGCGAGCTCACCAAGGTGGGCATAGACCTGCGCGAGGCGCGCGTGGTCTCGGATGACCGCGAGGCCATCATCGACGCCGTCAATGCGCTGCGGGCGCAGGTCGATCACGTCTTCACCTCGGGCGGCATCGGGCCGACCCATGACGACATCACCGCCGATTGCATCGCCGCCGCCTTCGGCGTGCCGATCGACATCCGCGAGGATGCCTACGCGCTGCTGGCGGCGCATTACGAGCGCCAGGGTTCGGAGTTCAACGCCGCGCGCGAGCGCATGGCGCGCATCCCCGAGGGCGCGGTGCTGATCGAGAACCCGGTCTCGATCGCGCCGGGCTTTGCCATGGACAATGTCTACGTGATGGCCGGCGTGCCGGCGGTGTTCGAGGCGATGGTGGCCAGCGTGCTGCCGACCCTCACGGGAGGCGCGCCGCTCTTGTCGCAGAACCTGCGTATCGAGCGTGGGGAGGGCGAGATCGCCGGGCCGCTCTCGGAGCTGGCCTCGGAATTCGCCGACCTCTCGATCGGCTCCTACCCGTTCCAGAGAAACGGCATCTACGGCGCCAACATCGTCATCCGTGGCGCTGACGGCGCCCGCGTCGATGCCGCCATGACCCGCCTCTGCGAGCTGTTCCCCGCATGAGCGCGCCCACACTGACGGCACTCTACGACGCCATCGACGCCACCTGGCCCGCGGCGAACGTGATCGAGGCGGGGCCGTGGCAGCTGCGCGATGGCGGCGGCGGCGGCAAGCGCGTCTCTTGCGCCACCGCCTCAGGCGCGTGGGACCGCGACGATCTGGCAGCCGCCGAGCAGGCGATGCGGCTCATGGGGCAGGACGCGCTGTTCATGATCCGCGCCGGCGAGGATGCGCTCGACGCCGCGCTCGCGGCCGAGGGCTACGCGGTAATCGACCCGGTGACGCTCTGGGTGGCGCCGGTCGCGCGCCTCACCGATGTCGAGATCCCGCGCGTGAAAGCCTTCGCGATCTGGGAACCTCTGGCGATCATGCACGAGATCTGGGCCGAGGGCGGCATCGGCCCGGCGCGGTTTCGGGTGATGGAGCGTGCGCAGGGCCCCAAGGCGGCGATCCTCGGGCGCACCGAGGACAAGCCCGCCGGCGCCGGGTTCTGCGCCATCCATGACGGTGTCGCCATGGTGCACGCGCTCGAGATCCGCGCGGCCCATCGCGGCAAGGGGCTCGGCAAGTGGATGATGCGCCGCGCCGCCACCTGGGCGCAGGAGAACGGGGCAGAGTGGATCGCCGCGCTCTGCGTCAAAGAGAACGGCCCGGCCAACGGTCTCTATGCTTCCCTCGGCTTCGAGGCCGTGGGAGAGTATCACTATCGCATCAAGCCAGAGACCTGACACATGACCAAGGACCTGCCCACCGCCCTCAACCTGCCGATGGTGGATCCGCTGCCGCCGGAGACGCAGAAATACTTCGACATCTGCGACGAGAAGCTGGGCATGGTGCCGAACGTGCTGAAGGCCCACGCCTTCGACATCGCCAAGCTCAACACCTTCACCGCGTTGTACAACGAGCTGATGCTGGCCGACTCGGGGCTGAGCAAGCTCGAGCGCGAGATGATCGCGGTGGTGGTCTCGTCGATCAACAAGTGCTTCTACTGTTTGACCGCGCACGGCGCCGCGGTGCGCCAGCTCTCGGGCGATCCCAAGCTCGGCGAGATGCTGGTGATGAACTGGCGCGTGGCCGACCTGCCCTACCGCCAGCGCGCCATGCTCAGCTTTGCCGAGAAGATGACCAAGGCCAGCGCCGAGATCGCCGAGTACGACCGCGAGGCGCTGCGCGACGCCGGCTTCTCCGAGCGCGACATCTGGGACATCGCCAACGTGGCGGGGTTCTTCAACATGACCAACCGGGTGGCCTCGGCCACCGACATGCGGCCGAATGACGAGTATCACGCGCAGGCTCGCTAAGGCGGCGCTGCTGGCGACCCTGTGCTCGCCGGCGGCGGCGCTCGAACTGGCGCTGCCGGGCGGGGCGCGGCTGATGGCCGAGCGGGTCTCGGACCCGGGCAGCTACGCGGTGCCCACCGGGCCGTGGCAGGACGAGACCGGCATCCCGGTGATCCGCTCCGAGGGGCGCATCGTGCGGCAGGCCTGGCGCATCCCCTCCTCCGACCTGACGACCCTGCAGGTGCTGGCGCCGCTGCGCGAGCAGCTCGAGGCGGAGGGCTACGAGATCCTGTTCGACTGCGCCTCGGCGCGCTGCGGCGGCTTCGATTTCCGCTTCGGCACCGAGGTGATCCCGGCGCCGGAAATGTATGTCGACCTCACCGCCTTCCGCTTCCTGAGCGCCCGTGGCCGCAACGGCGATCACCTGACCTTGCTGGTCAGCCGCTCGAACGCGGCAAGCTACGTGCAGGTGATCCGGAGCGGCGGGCGCGTCGACGCTGTCCCGACCGCTGTGCCCGAGGAGATCCCGACCGTTGCCGTGGTCGCAGCGGGCTCGGGGTTCGAGCTCGAAGCGAAGGGGCACATGATCCTGCGCGACCTGAGCTTCGAGAGCGGCTCGTCTTCGCTCGGCGAGGGCGCCGTGGCGTCGCTCGACGCCATCGCGGCCTATCTTGAGGCGACGCCCACGCGGCGGGTGCTGTTTGTCGGCCACACCGACGCCACCGGCTCGCTCGAGGCCAATATCGCAGTGTCGCGCAAGCGCGCCGCCGCGGCGATGGAGTATGTGCGGGGCAAGGGGGTGGCGGCAGAGCAGCTCGGCTTCGACGGCGCGGGCTATCTCGCCCCGGTGGCCAGCAACCTGACCGAGGCGGGCCGCGAGGAGAACCGCCGCGTCGAGGCGATCCTGCTTCCAAACGAGTGAGTTTTCGGGACCCCGGACAGCGCCAGCGGCTGCCGGAGTCCCCAGGCAATCCCTTAGGGGGTGAGTCGGATCGCCTGTTCCCGAAGGGTCGGGCGTCAGCCGTTATGGATGAGGGTCTGACCCAGGAATTCTTCGAAAAGAACCGCGGTCCGGCTTGGCGTTCCCTCGTCGGGATGGCGCGCCGAGATCACTTGCCGGCGGCTCGACAGCCCCGGCATGACCGGCACGAGCCGGCCTTTGTGAAGGTCCTCGCGGACCATGTAGTCGGGTAGCAGCGCAATGCCGAGCCCGGCCTGGCAGGCGGCGAGTTGCGAGCGCCGGTCCTGGAACAGAAGCTGCCGTCCCGAGGTGATCGGGACGTCGGCGCCGTCCTCGTCGATCAGGCGCCACGCGCGCTCGGTCGTGCCGTCGCGGCGCAGCAGGCGGTGCAGGCTGAGCGTGCTGGGCTCGCGCGGGACGCCCTCTTGATCGAGATAGTCGCGCGAGGCGACCAGCATGTTGCGGGTGGCGCCGATAATGCGCGCCGCGAGCGGGCGGCGTTCGGCCGGCGTGACCCCCAGCGCGATGTCCCAGCCTTCGCCGTCATCGTCGGGATCGGTGCGGAAATCGAGCCGCACGGTCGACATGGTGTGCAGGAAGCCACCGATGCGCGGCATCACCACATGATCCACGAGCTCGGGCTCGGCCAGCACGCGCAGCGTCTCGCCATCGGTGGTGGCGCGTTTCATCGCCCGCGCGATCAGGTCGGCGCGCGCGGTCTCGTCGAGGA
>NZ_JBYNAH010000383.1:0-2238 GCF_059781815.1 Salipiger sp.
GGCCTCGTCCTTGGCCGGAGCCGCCTCGCCAGCCGGGGCAGGGGCGGAGGAGACGCTTGCGATGTCGTCGGCGCTCTCGCCCTCTTCGAGCAGCACGGCGATCGGGGTGTTGACCTTCACGCCTTCGGTGCCGCCCTCGATGAGGATCTTGCCGATGGTGCCTTCGTCGACCGCCTCGAACTCCATCGTGGCCTTGTCGGTTTCGATCTCGGCGAGGATATCGCCGGAATTCACGGTGTCGCCTTCCTTGACCAGCCATTTGGCCAGCGTGCCTTCCTCCATGGTTGGCGACAGGGCGGGCATCAGGATTTCGGTGGGCATGTTGTCAGCTCTCCTCGGCGAGGGTCACGAGATCGAAGGGCGGGCGCGGCTGGCGCGCCGCGGCCCGCGCGATCACCGCGGCCTCGATCTTGCCGCGATGGGCGGCGATCCATTCATAGGCTTGCTGGTGGCTCGGGCGCTCGCCCGGGCGCAGCGTTTCCATGAGGCACTCGGGCACGAAGGCCGTCCGCGCGACACCCGCCGCGTCCACCCGGACGCGGTAGGCCTCGCGCGCGACGTCGCGCCCGGTGACCTCGACCGGGCTCACCGGTAGGTCACTTGCTTGACCGCCTCGATGACCTCGGCGGTGGTGATCAGCGCGTGCTTCTCGAGGTTGGCCGCGTAGGGCATCGGCACGTCCTTGCCGGCGCAGTTGATCACCGGCGCGTCGAGGTAATCGAACGCGTTCTGCATGACATAGGCGCCGATGTGGTTGCCGATGGAGCCCACCGGGAAGCCTTCCTCGATGGTGACGCAGCGGTTGGTCTTCTTCACCGACTCGATGACCGTGCCGTAATCGATCGGACGCAGGGTGCGCAGGTCGATCACCTCGGCCTCGATGCCCTCTTCGGCCAGCTTTTCAGCCGCTTCGAGCGCGTAGGTCATGCCGATGCCGAAGCTGACGAGGGTCACGTCGGAGCCCTCGCGCCAGATCTTCGCCTTGCCGAAGGGCACGGTGAAATCGTCCAGCACCGGCACTTCGAAGGAGCGGCCATAGAGGATCTCGTTCTCGAGGAAGATCACCGGGTTGGGATCGCGGATCGCCGATTTGAGCAGGCCCTTGGCGTCGGCCGCCGAGTAGGGCATCGCCACCTTGAGGCCCGGGATCATCGCGTACCATGCCGCGTAATCTTGGCTGTGCTGCGCGCCGACGCGGGCGGCGGCGCCGTTGGGGCCGCGGAACACCATGGGCGCGCCCATCTGGCCGCCGGACATGTAGAGCGTCTTGGCCGCCGAGTTGATGATGTGGTCAATCGCCTGCATGGCGAAGTTGAAGGTCATGAACTCGACGATCGGCTTGAGCCCGCCGAAGGCCGCGCCCACACCGATGCCGGCAAAGCCGTGCTCGGTGATCGGCGTGTCGATGACGCGCTTGGAGCCGAACTCGTCGAGCAGGCCCTGGGTGACCTTGTAGGCGCCCTGGTACTCGGCCACTTCCTCGCCCATGACGAAGACGTTGGGATCCGAGCGCATCTCTTCGGCCATGGCATCCCGCAGCGCCTCGCGCACGGTCTGGGTCTTCATCTCGGTGCCTTCCGGCCAGTCCGGGGAGGCGGCGGCGGCGGGCACGTTGCTTTCAGGCGCGGCGGCCTGCGCGGGGGCGGAGGCCTCCTCGGCCGCGGCCTCTTCGGCGGCAGGCGCCGCGTCATCGACGCTCTCGCCTTCCTCGACCAGCACCGCGATGGGGGTGTTGACCTTCACGCCCTCGGTGCCTTCCTCGATGAGGATCTTGCCTACTATGCCTTCGTCGACCGCTTCGAATTCCATCGTCGCCTTGTCGGTCTCGATCTCGGCGAGGATGTCACCGGAGGCGACGGTGTCGCCTTCCTTGACCAGCCATTTCGCCAGCGTGCCCTCTTCCATGGTGGGGGACAGGGCGGGCATCAGGATTTGCGTTGCCATATCGTGTTCTCTCCTGCCTCAGGCCTCGATCGCGTCGCCCTGGGGCACGTCGTCGGAATAGATGTCGGTCCAGAGTTCCTCGAGCGCCGGCTCCGGGCTCTCCTTGGCGAACTCGGCGGAGGCGTTCACGATGTCCTTGATCTCCTTGTCGATCGCCTTGAGATCGTCCTCGGTGGCGTGCTTGCCCTGGAGCAGCAGGTCGCGGACGTTCTGGATCGGGTCGCGCTCTTCGCGCATCTTCTGGACTTCCTCGCGGGTCCGGTACTTGGCCGGGTCCGACATCGAGTGGCCGCG
>NZ_JBYNAH010000180.1:0-11353 GCF_059781815.1 Salipiger sp.
TCCTGCGCCAATGGCGGCGGCTACTACCACTACAGCTACTCGGTGGTGCGCGGCTGCGATCGCATCGTTCCGGTCGACGTCTACGTGCCCGGCTGCCCGCCGACCGCAGAGGCGCTGCTCTACGGCCTGATGGCGCTGCAGAAGAAGATCCGCCGCACCGGCACGATCGTGCGATAGGCGAGGCGGGGAGAGAGACATGACGCAAGCACTGAAAGAACTCGGCGGCCATCTCGAACTGCGGCGCCCCGACTGCGTGCTCGGCTGGGCGGTGGCCTTCGGCGAGCTAACGGTCGACGTGACCCCGGCCAACATCCCGGGCTTCGTGGAGTTCCTCAAGACCGATCCGTCCTGCCGGTTCTCGACCCTGGTCGACATCACCGCGGTGGATCATCCCGAACGCCCCAAGCGCTTCGACGTGGTCTATCACTTCCTGTCGATGTACCAGAACCAGCGCATCCGCCTGCGCGTCGCCGTGCGCGAGGACGAGGTGGTGCCGTCGATCACCGGAACCCACGCCAGCGCCGACTGGTTCGAGCGCGAGGTGTTCGACATGTTCGGCATCATCTTCTCGGGCCATCCGGACCTGCGCCGCATCCTCACCGACTACGGCTTCCGCGGTCATCCGCTGCGCAAGGATTTCCCGACCACGGGCTATGTCGAGGTGCGCTACGACGAAGAGCTCAAGCGCGTGGTCTACGAGCCGGTGAGCCTGGTGCAGGAATACCGCCAGTTCGACTTCATGTCGCCGTGGGAAGGCGCGCAATACGTGCTGCCCGGCGACGAGAAGGCAGAGGCGAAATGATGCGTGCAACGTTCGAGGCCAAGATTTTTCGGACGAAAAATCTTACCGCCCCCGCGATGAGAGGAGCGCTGCAATGATGGACGGCTCGAAATTCGACGACGGCAGCACCGACGCGCTGTCGGGCGAGCAGAAGATCCGCAACTTCAACATCAACTTCGGGCCGCAACACCCGGCGGCGCACGGCGTGCTGCGCCTGGTGCTCGAGCTCGACGGCGAGATCGTCGAGCGTTGCGATCCGCATATCGGCCTGCTGCACCGCGGCACCGAGAAGCTGATGGAGAGCCGGACCTACCTGCAGAACCTGCCCTATTTCGACCGGCTCGACTATGTCGGCACGATGAACCAGGAGCACGCCTGGTGCCTCGCCATCGAGCGCCTCACCGGCGTCGAGGTGCCGCGCCGCGCGCAGCTCATCCGGGTGCTCTACTGCGAGATCGGCCGCATTCTGAACCACCTGCTGAACGTGACCACGCAGGCCATGGACGTGGGCGCGCTGACGCCGCCGCTCTGGGGCTTCGAAGAGCGCGAGAAGCTGATGATCTTCTACGAGCGCGCCTGCGGGGCGCGCCTGCACGCGGCCTATTTCCGCCCCGGCGGTGTGCATCAGGATCTTCCCCCGGCGCTGATCGACGACATCGACACCTGGTGCGAGGAGTTTCCGGCCCGGCTGCAGGATATCGACGACCTGTTGACCGAGAACCGGATCTTCAAGCAGCGCAACGCCGATATCGGCGTGGTGACCGAGGACGAGATCCAGCAATTCGGCTTCTCGGGCGTGATGGTGCGCGGCTCGGGCCTCGCCTGGGACCTGCGCCGCGCGCAACCCTACGAGTGCTATGACGAGTTCGAGTTCCAGATCCCCGTCGGCAAGAACGGCGATTGCTACGACCGCTACCTCTGCCGCATGGCCGAGATGCGCGAGAGCGTGAAGATCATGAAGCAGGCGATCGAGAAGCTGCGCCTGCCGGAAAACCAGGGCGACGTTCTGGCGCGCGGCAAGATCACCCCGCCGAAGCGCTCCGAGATGAAGACCTCGATGGAGGCGCTCATCCACCACTTCAAGCTCTACACTGAGGGCTTCCACGTGCCCGAGGGCGAGGTCTATGCCTGCGTCGAGGCGCCCAAGGGCGAGTTCGGCGTCTATCTCGTGGCCGATGGCAGCAACAAGCCCTACCGCGCCAAACTGCGCGCCCCGGGCTTCCTGCACCTGCAGTCGATGGATCACCTCTGCCGCGGCCACCAGCTGGCCGACGTGGCGGCGATCCTCGGCTCGCTCGACATCGTGTTCGGCGAGGTCGACCGCTGAGGCGGCACCTGGAATGACGGGCGGGGCGCGATTGGCGCCCGGCCGACCGGCTTTGACGGGGGCACGCTCCGGGGGCCGCAACAAGGACAAAGGACGAGGGAACGAGATGCTGAAGAAAAGCTGGCTGCTGCTGCCGCTCATCGCCACCGCCGGCTGCCTCGCGCTGCCTCCCAAGGGCATCGACGACGCGCAGCTGCGGGCCTTTGACGAGGCCGTGGCCTCGATCGGCTGCAACCTCGATTACGAATCCGACTACCTGCCGGTCGAGCTGCAGACCGGGCTGAGCCGCGAGCAGGTCCAGCAGGTCGCCAATTACCGCATCGCGGCGGGGGCGGGCGAGGCCACCGATGTCGGCGGCTTCCGCCTGACCACCGGCGCCTGCACGGCTGCCGCCGAAGCGCCCGTGGCCGAGGCTGCGCCCGCGCCGGCAAGCGCCGGCTGAGACCGGTGACCGGCTCCGCCGCCATATCCTTCCCGAGCGCCCGGCGCCGGTAGAGACACCCTGAACAAGAGGCCATCCGACTGATGCTTCGCCGCCTTCATCCCGACCAGCCCGAGAGTTTCGCCTTCACCCAAGCCAACATGGCCTGGGCCGAGGGGCAGATCAGCAAGTATCCCGCCGGTCGTCAGGCCAGCGCAGTGATCCCGCTGCTGTGGCGGGCGCAGGAACAAGAGGGCTGGCTGACCCGCCCGGCGATCGAGGCCGTGGCCGAGATACTCGACATGGCCTATATCCGGGTCCTCGAGGTCGCGACCTTCTACTTCATGTTCCAGCTGCAACCGGTTGGTTCCGTTGCGCATATCCAGATTTGCGGCACCACCACCTGCATGATCTGCGGCGCCGAGGACCTGATCGGCGTCTGCAAGGACAAGATCGCCGGCAAGGCGCACGAGGTCTCCGCCGACGGCAAGTTCTCCTGGGAAGAGGTCGAGTGCCTGGGCTCCTGTGCCAACGCGCCGATGGCGCAGATCGGCAAGGATTACTACGAGGATCTCACCGCCGAGCGCCTGGCCGAGATTCTCGACGAGCTGGCCGCCGGCAAGGTGCCGGTGCCGGGTCCGCAGAATGGCCGCTATGCCTCCGAGCCCAAGGGCGGTCCGGTGGTGCTGACCGAGCATGTCGAGGGCCGCGCGGAGTACAACGCCTCGGTCGAGCTCGCCACGACCATCGGCGACACGGTCAAGCGCATCGACGGCACCGAGGTGCCGCTGCGCACCCCGTGGCGCGACCGCTCGGACGAGAAGGGCGATGCCGAGCCCGACACCCACGCGCCGAAGCTGGCCGAAGGCGTTCCGGCGGACGACACCGGCGTCGACAAGCGCGAAGCGCCGGTCGAACCCGCCGCCAGGGTCGAAAGCCCGGTCGAGGAGGCCGATGTCGGCACCCGCCCCGAGGCGCTCGAGGCCCCGCGCGAGGGCGGCGCCGACGATCTGAAGATGATCAAGGGCGTCGGGCCGAAGCTCGAAGAGCTGTGCCACAGCCTCGGCTTCTACCATTTCGACCAGATCGCCAACTGGTCCGAGGACGAGGTCGCGTGGGTCGATGCGAACCTGCAGGGCTTCAAGGGCCGGGTGACCCGGGATGGCTGGGTGGATCAGGCGAAAGTCCTATCCTCCGGTGGAGAGACGGAATTCTCCGGTCGTGTTAAGAAGGGTGGCGTCTACGAGGACTGACGCGAACCCACACGACCTTTTAGGGGAGGACTGGAATGACGGACATGGCAACGAACGGGACCTGCAAGCGCAATTGCTGGATCGCGGCTGCGGTAATCGGGGTCTTCGTGGCGCTGTTTGCGCTCGGGGCTCACAAGGGGATCGTCGCGGCGATCCTGCTCGGGATCCTGGCGGCGGCGCTGCTGGGAAGCCTGTTCGTCTGGCTGGCCTGCGCCCCGGTGCCGAAGCTCGGCGCCCGCAAGACCACTGCGCCCGCGCCTGCGGCAGAACCGCAACCCGCGGCAGCGCCCGCGCCGGCAGAGAAGGCCGCCGAAGCGCCGGCCAAGGTCGAGGAGGATGCGCCTGCGTCCGAGGAGACCGCCCCCAAAGCCGCGCCGTCCGGGGCATCTGACGAGCCGCTGATCAAGCCGAGCAAGCCGCTCGCCGGTCAGGCCGAGCTCGCCGCGCGCAAGGGCGCCTGGAAATACGAAGGCGAGGCCGAGGCCGCGCCGCATGCGCCGGAAGGCGAGGGCAGCCAGCCCGAGGCCCTCTCGGCCCCGCGCGACAGCGGTGCCGATGACCTGAAGGAGATCAAGGGCGTTGGCCCCAAGCTCGAGGCGCTGCTGCACGAGCTGGGGATCTACCATTTCGACCAGATCGCCGGCTGGAGCGCCGCCGAGGTGGCGTGGATGGACGACAACCTCAAGGGCTTCCGCGGCCGTGTGTCGCGCGATGACTGGATCGGGCAGGCCAAGGTTCTTGCAGCCGGGGGCGAGACCGAGTTCTCGACCCGCGTCGACAAGGGCGAGGTCTACTGAGGCCGCGAAACACCACCCGCCCCGGGCCGCGATGGGCCGGGGCATGACGAAACGAAAAGACGGGCCGCGGCGCGATGGGCGCGCCGCTTAGCTCTCTGGGCCAAGGGAAGGGCCAAGGCATGACCGATCGGGACCGCCAAAACCGGCAGGGGCGCATCATCGCGCTCGTGATCGCCGGCACCGGGCTGGCCTGGATCGCCGCCATGCTGGCCGGCGAGGCGCTGGGATGGTCCCAGCGCACACGCGCCTTCTTCGACCTGGCGGCGATCGCCGGGTTCGGGACGGCGATCTGGATGATTTACGGGCTCTGGCGCGCGCGCCAGCAGAACAAGGACTGATGCGATGCTGAAGGACGAGGACCGCATTTTCACCAATCTCTACGGCATGCATGACCGCACGCTGCAGGGTGCGAAGAAGCGTGGCCACTGGGACGGGACCGCCGGGATCATCGGCAAGGGCCGCGACTGGATCATCGACGAGATGAAGGCCTCGGGCCTGCGCGGCCGCGGCGGGGCGGGCTTCCCGACCGGCCTCAAATGGTCCTTCATGCCCAAGGAGAGCGACGGCCGCCCGTCCTACCTGGTGATCAACGCCGACGAATCCGAGCCCGCGACCTGCAAGGACCGCGAGATCATGCGCCACGATCCGCACACGCTGATCGAGGGCGCGCTGATCGCCAGCTTCGCCATGGGCGCGCACACCTCCTACATCTACATCCGCGGCGAATACATCCGCGAGCGCGAGGCGCTGCAGGCGGCTATCGACGAGGCCTATGACGCCGGCATGATCGGCAAGAACGCCTGCGGCACCGGCTGGGATTTCGACCTCTACCTGCACCACGGCGCCGGCGCCTATATCTGCGGCGAGGAGACCTCGCTGCTGGAAAGCCTCGAGGGCAAGAAGGGCATGCCGCGGATGAAGCCGCCGTTCCCGGCGGGCGCGGGCCTCTACGGCTGCCCGACCACGGTGAACAACGTCGAGTCCATCGCCGTCGTGCCGACCATCCTGCGCCGCGGGGCGAGCTGGTTCTCGGGCTTCGGGCGCAAGAACAACTCCGGCACCAAGCTCATGGGGCTCACCGGCCACGTCAACACACCCTGCGTCTTCGAGGAAGAGATGTCGCTCTCGGTGCGCGAGATCATCGAGAAGCACGGCGGCGGCATCCGCGGCGGCTGGGACAACCTCAAGGCCATCATTCCCGGCGGCGCGTCCTGCCCGGTGCTGCCGAAGGACAAGCTCGAGGATGCGATCTTCGATTTCGACTGGATGCGCGAGAACAAGTCGAGCTTCGGCACCGGCTGCATGATCGTGATGGACCAGAACACCGACGTGGTGAAGGCGGTCTGGCGGCTGGCGAAATTCTTCAAGCACGAAAGCTGCGGCCAGTGCACGCCCTGCCGCGAGGGCACCGGCTGGATGATGCGCGTGATGGACCGCTTGGTGCGCGGCGAGGCGGAGGTCGAGGAGATCGACATGCTGCTCGACGTGACCAAGCAGGTCGAGGGCCACACCATCTGCGCGCTCGGCGACGCGGCGGCTTGGCCGATCCAGGGCCTGATCCGGCATTTCCGCGAGGAGATCGAGGACCGCATCAAGGCCAAGAAGACCGGCCGCATGGGCGCGATGGCGGCAGAGTGAGCATGACGTTGCGCGCTCCATATCTCCTCGCGCCCCTTGCGGCGCTGCTGCTGTCGGGCTGTGCCTCCGGCACGGCGACGAGCAGCGGCTCGGCGCTGCCCGCGGGCGGTTCGCTCGAGGCGCGCTGGGAGCGTCGCGTGGTGACGCTGCTGGTGGCCGAGCGCATCGCCGATGCCTGCTACGGGCAGGGGATCTACATGGCGCCGTCGCCCTATGGCGGGGCGGTGCACCGCGCCACCGAAGAGATGGTGGCGGCGGGCGAGGATCGCGCGGCGCTCGACGCGGTATTCGCATCGCATGACTTCAACGGCACCACTGCCGAGGTCACGCGCTATCTCGCGTCGCGCGGCGGCTCGGTCGAGGCGCCGGCCAGCCTTTGCGCCGTGGGCGAGGCCGAGATCGCCGAAGGCTCCGATGTGGGCCAGGTGCTGACGAGACTGTGAAGGACGGGATGGGCAAGGTGAGCAAGCGGAACAGCATCGGGACCATTGCGGCGCTGGCGCTGACGGCCCTGGCCGTCGCCGGATGCGGCAGCATCAAGAACGATTACAACTACGGCGGCGTCACCTTCTCGGGCAAGGTCAAGGCGGTGAAGGGCGACCGCGCCAGCTTTGTCTCGACCGCCGGTCCCGCCAGCGCCTCGCTCGACGGCGCCATCGGCGGCGCCGAATACGAGGGTATCAAGTACTGCATCGAGTATCTTGGCACCTCCGACATCGACTGGCAGGTCGGCCCCGAAACCCCGCGCGAGCAGCTTTTGCTGACCGACAACAAGGTCACCTTCCGGGGGCGTTGCGCGGAGTGAGAGGGTTTGCCGTCATATCAGCGGCTTGCCGCGCATGTTATTGCATAACGCAAGCTGCGGTCCCCACCTCGGTACGTGGAGGAGTGCGCCCGCTCGCGCGCTCCGAAAGCACGCATCGGAGGACTGACATGCGCATCATCAAGACGCTTCTTCTGGCCGGCGCGACCGCGCTCGCGAGCCTGCCTGCCGCCGCCACCGCCAAGGCGCCGCTGGGTCAGGTCAAGGAGATCCATGACGGCCTGCTGGCGGTTGGCATCGCCGACGAGATCCGCAATGTCTGCGGCAGCATCGACGCGCGGATGATCACCGCCTACGCCTATCTCGCAAGGCTCAAGTCGCGGGCGCGCTCGCTGGGCTACAGCGAGGACGAGATCGAGGATTACGTGACCTCGAAGCAAGAGAAGAAGAAGATGCGCGCCGAGGGCGAGGCATGGCTGGAGGCCCGCGGCGTGACGCTGGGCCAGGAAGCCGGCTATTGCCGCGTCGGCCGCGAAGAAATCAGCAGGGGCTCGCAGATCGGCGCGCTCCTGAGGGCCCGGTGATGCGGCGCGGCGCAGAGAACGCCACGACGCTCCTTGCCGGAGCCGCGGGCGGCCTTTGCGCCGTGCCGAGCCAAAATTCTGTCTGGGAAGATGCCAATGAGTGACCTGCGCAAGATCATCATCGACGGGAAAGAGCTGGAGGTCGATCCGGCCATGACGCTGATCCAGGCCTGCGAGCAGGCCGGGATCGAGATCCCGCGCTTTTGCTACCACGAGCGCCTGTCGATCGCCGGCAATTGCCGCATGTGTCTTGTCGAGGTGGTGGGCGGCCCGCCGAAACCGGCGGCCTCCTGCGCCATGCAGGTGCGCGATCTGCGCCCCGGGCCCGAGGGCCAGCCGCCGGTGGTCAAGACCAACTCGCCGATGGTCAAGAAGGCGCGCGAGGGGGTGATGGAGTTTCTGCTCATCAACCACCCGCTCGATTGCCCGATCTGCGACCAGGGCGGCGAATGCGACCTTCAGGACCAGGCGATGGCCTATGGCGTCGATTTCTCGCGCTTCCGCGAGCCCAAGCGCGCGGTCGACGATCTCGATCTCGGCCCGCTGGTCGAGACCCACATGACCCGCTGCATCTCCTGCACCCGCTGCGTGCGCTTCACCACCGAGGTGGCGGGCATCTCCCAGATGGGCCAGACCGGGCGCGGCGAGGATGCGGAGATCACCAGCTACCTCAACCAGACGCTCGACTCGAACCTGCAGGGCAACATCATCGACCTCTGCCCGGTGGGCGCGCTGGTCTCGAAACCCTACGCCTTCACCGCCCGCCCCTGGGAGCTGACCAAGACCGAGAGCATCGACGTGATGGATGCGCTCGGCTCCAACATCCGGGTTGACACCAAGGGCCGCGAAGTGATGCGCTTCCTGCCGCGCAACCATGACGGCGTGAACGAGGAGTGGATCTCGGACAAGACCCGCTTCGTCTGGGACGGCCTGCGCCGCCAGCGCCTCGACAAGCCCTATATCCGCGACAACGGCAAGCTGCGCCCGGCCAGCTGGCCCGAGGCGCTTACCAAGGTCGCCGAGGCGCTGAAGGGTGCCAAGAAGCCGGTGGGCCTCGTTGGCGATCTGGCTTCGGTCGAGGCGGCGTTCTCGCTCAAGACCCTGATCGAGGGGCAGGGCGGCTCGGTCGAATGCCGCACCGATGGCGCCAAGCTGCCCGCCGGCAACCGCTCGGCCTATGTCGGCAACGCGCTGATCGAAGACCTGGATTATGCCCGCGAAGTCATCCTCGTCGGCGCCAACCCGGCGCAGGAAGCGCCGGTGCTCAACGCCCGCATCCGCAAGGCCTGGCTGCATGGCGCCACCGTGAAGCTCATCGGCGAGCCGGTGGACCTGACCTATGACTACGAGCATCTCGGCGCCGACCGCGCGGCGCTCTCCGCCGCGGAAGCGGGCGAGGGCGCGGTGGTCATCGTCGGGCAGGGCGCGCTGCAGGAGGCCGATGGCGCCGCGGTGCTCTCGACCGCGATGAAGCTGGCCGAGGCGGCCTCCGCCAAGTTCATGGTGCTTCACACCGCTGCTGCCCGCGTCGGCGCGCTCGACGTGAATGCCGTGACCGAAGGCGGCATGGCGGCGGCGATCGACGGCGCCGACGTGATCTGGAACCTCGGCGCCGACGAGGTCGAGATCGCCGAGGGCCCGCTGGTGATCTACCAGGGCAGCCATGGCGACCGCGGCGCGCACCGCGCCGACGTGATCCTGCCGGGCGCGGCCTATACCGAGGAAAACGGCCTCTTCGTCAACACCGAAGGGCGTCCGCAGCTCGCGATGCGCGCCTGCTTCCCGCCGGGCGAGGCCAAGGAGAACTGGGCGATCCTGCGCGCGCTTTCCGCCGAGCTGGGCGCCACCCTGCCGTGGGACAGCCTGCCGCAGCTGCGTCAGAAGCTGGTGGCCGAGGTGCCGCACCTGGCGCAGATCGACGAGGTGCCGGGCAACACCTGGGCCAGCACCGAGCCGGGCTCGCTGGGCGATGCGTCGTTCCGCTACGCGGTCAAGGATTTCTACCTGACCAACCCGATCGCGCGGGCGAGCGTGCTGATGGCCGAGCTTTCGGCCAACGCCAAGGCCCGCCGCGACCAGCCGCTCGCCGCCGAATGACCATGCGGGCGCGTCTCTCCCTCTCCTGCTTCGCGCTGACGGCGCTGGCCTCCTGCGCCGAGACGGCGTCGGAGCCCGACGCGCCGTTCGTGCCGGCCTACGAGGGGGTGGAGACGCGGCTGCTGGATGGCGATCTGGTGAATTTCTTCGTGCAGATGCGCGGCGCCCGCGATGCGGCGGATGTCGAGGATTACGCCCGTTGCGCCGCGGCGCAGTACGCGCTGATCCGCGGCTACGGATTTGCGCGGCATCTGCGCACGAATGTCGCGCAAGAGGGTGGCCTCTGGCGCGGAGATGCTGTTTACACGATCTCGGCGGCGCTGCCCGCGGGGCTGAAGACAATCGACGCCGAAGTCGTCGCATCAGCCTGCGCCGAGAACGAAATACCGATGGTGTGAGGGACACTTGATGGCAGACTTCTTCTCAACCCCATTCGGAACCTTCGTGATCATCCTTGCCCAGTGCGTCGCCGTGCTGGCCTTCGTGATGATCTCGTTGCTGTTCCTCGTCTACGGCGACCGCAAGATCTGGGCCGCGGTCCAGATGCGGCGCGGGCCGAACGTCGTGGGGACCTTCGGTATCCTGCAATCGGTGGCCGACGCGCTCAAATACGTCGTCAAGGAGGTGGTGATTCCCGCCGGCTCCGACAAGGCCGTGTTCATGCTGGCCCCGATGATTTCCTTCGTCATGTCGATGATCGCCTGGGCGGTGATCCCGTTCTCGGACGGCTGGGTGCTCTCGGACATCAACGTCGCCATCCTTTACGTCTTCGCGATATCCTCGCTCGAGGTCTACGGCGTGATCATGGGCGGCTGGGCATCGAACTCGAAATACCCGTTCCTGGGCTCGCTGCGCTCCGCGGCGCAGATGATCTCCTACGAGGTCTCGATCGGCCTGATCATCATCGGCGTGATCATCTCGACCGGCTCGATGAATTTCGGCCATATCGTCGAGGCACAGGATACCGGCTGGGGCTTCTTCGGCTGGTACTGGCTGCCGCATTTCCCGATGGTCTTCCTGTTCTTCATCTCGGCGCTGGCCGAGACCAACCGCCCGCCCTTCGACCTGCCGGAAGCGGAATCCGAGCTCGTCGCCGGCTACCAGGTGGAATACTCGGCCACGCCCTTCCTGCTGTTCATGGCCGGCGAATACATCGCCATCTTCCTGATGTGCGCGCTGACCTCGCTGCTGTTCTTCGGCGGCTGGCTGTCGCCGATCCCGGGCCTGCCCGACGGCGCGCTGTGGATGGTTGGCAAGATGGCCTTCTTCTTCTTCATCTTCGCGATGGTGAAGGCGATCACGCCCCGCTATCGCTACGACCAGCTCATGCGGCTCGGCTGGAAGGTGTTCCTTCCGTTCAGCCTCGTGTGGGTGGTTTTCGTGTCCTTTGCCGCCAAGTTCGGCTGGTTCTGGGGCATCTTCGCCCGCTGGACCACGGGAGGTTAAGCTAGCTCATGACTCAGATCGATTACGGCCGCGCCGCGAAATATTTCCTGCTGGCGGATTTCATCAAGGGCTTCCAGCTCGGGTTGAAATACTTCTTCGCGCCCAAGCCCACGCTCAACTATCCGCACGAGAAGGGCCCGCTCTCGCCCCGCTTCCGCGGCGAGCACGCGCTGCGCCGCTACCCCAACGGGGAAGAGCGCTGCATCGCCTGCAAGCTCTGCGAGGCGATCTGCCCGGCGCAGGCCA
>NZ_JBYNAH010000384.1:0-2225 GCF_059781815.1 Salipiger sp.
CCTTGTCGTTACACTTCGACCAGGCATCGACAACTTTGTTGTACTTTTCGCCCTGGGTGATCAGGCCGTCCATGTACTGCTGTTCGAAGTCCTTCACCTGATCGCGGGTTTCCTCGACCAGATCCCATTTCGCGTCGGGGATGACCATGTCGTCCTTGCCGAACGAGATGCCCGCCTTGAAGGCCTCCTTGAAGCCCATCGACATGATCTGGTCACAGAAGATGACCGACTCCTTCTGACCGCAGTAGCGGTAGACGGTGTCGATGACGCGCTGGACGTCCTTCTTCCGCAGCAGGCTGTTGACCAGGTCGAACGGCGCCTTGGCGTTCATCGGCAGCAGCGCGCCGAGGCGCACGCGGCCCGGGGTGGTCTCGAACCGCTTGACGATCTCCTGGCCGGTCTCGTCGATCTGCTTGACGCGGCAGGTGATCTTGGCGTGCAGGTGCACTTCGCCGGCGGTGAGCGCGTGCTCGACCTCTTCGATGTTCGAGAACACCATGCCCTCGCCCTTCATGCCTTCGCGCATGATGGTGAGGTAGTAGAGGCCAAGGATCATGTCCTGCGACGGCACGATGATCGGGCTGCCGTTTGCCGGCGACAGCACGTTGTTCGTCGACATCATCAGGACACGCGCCTCGAGCTGCGCCTCCAGCGACAGCGGCACGTGAACGGCCATCTGGTCACCGTCGAAGTCGGCGTTGAAGGCCGAACACACGAGCGGGTGCAGCTGGATCGCCTTGCCCTCGATGAGCTGGGGTTCGAACGCCTGGATGCCGAGACGGTGCAGCGTCGGCGCGCGGTTCAGCAGAACCGGGTGCTCGCGGATCACCTCGTCGAGGATGTCCCAGACCTCGGGGCGCTCTTTCTCGACCAGCTTCTTCGCCTGCTTCACGGTGCTCGACAGGCCCTTGGCCTCGAGCCGCGAGTAGATGAACGGCTTGAACAGCTCGAGCGCCATCTTCTTGGGCAGGCCGCACTGGTGCAGCTTGAGCTCGGGGCCGGTCACGATGACCGAACGGCCCGAGAAGTCGACGCGCTTGCCGAGAAGGTTCTGACGGAAGCGGCCCTGCTTGCCCTTGAGCATGTCGGAGAGCGACTTCAGCGGACGCTTGTTGGCGCCGGTGATGACGCGGCCGCGGCGGCCGTTGTCGAACAGCGCGTCGACGGCTTCCTGCAGCATCCGCTTCTCGTTGCGGACGATGATGTCCGGCGCGCGCAGCTCGATCAGCCGCTTGAGGCGGTTGTTCCGGTTGATCACGCGGCGGTACAGGTCGTTGAGGTCGGAGGTCGCGAAGCGGCCACCGTCCAGCGGCACCAGCGGACGCAGTTCCGGCGGGATGACCGGGATCACCGTGAGAACCATCCACTCCGGGCGGTTGCCGGACTCGAGGAAGCTCTCAACCACCTTGAGGCGCTTGATGATCTTCTTCGGCTTCAGCTCGCCGGTGGCCTCCTTGAGGTCGGCACGCAGCTGCTCGGCCTCGGCCTCGAGGTCGATCTGGGCCAGCATCTCGCGGATTGCCTCGGCGCCGATATTGGCGGTGAAGGCGTCCATGCCATAGGCGTCCTGCGCATCGAGGAACTCGTCCTCGGTGAGCATCTGGCCATAGGTCAGGTCGGTGAGACCGGGCTCGATCACCACGTAGTTCTCGAAGTAGAGCACGCGCTCGAGGTCACGCAGGGTCATGTCCAGCATGAGACCGATGCGCGACGGCAGCGACTTCAGGAACCAGATATGGGCGCAGGGCGCGGCCAGCTCGATGTGGCCCATGCGCTCGCGGCGCACCTTCTGGAGGGTGACTTCGACGCCGCACTTTTCGCAGACGACGCCGCGATACTTCATGCGCTTGTACTTGCCGCACAGGCATTCGTAGTCCTTGATCGGGCCGAAGATGCGCGCGCAGAAGAGGCCGTCACGCTCGGGCTTGAACGTGCGGTAGTTGATCGTCTCGGGCTTTTTGATCTCGCCGTAGGACCACGAGAGGATCCGCTCGGGCGAAGCGAGCGACACCTTGATCTCGTCGAAGACCTTGGGCGGGGTCAGCGGGTTGAACGGGTTGTTCGTCAGTTCCTGGTTCATGTCAAAACCTTTGTGTCATGGCTGCGTCGGGAGAGGGCCCAAAATTCTTCGTACGAAGAATTTTGGGCGGAAGAATTTTCGAAGGAAAATTCTTCGTCACTCCTCCCCTTCCGCGTCCAGGAGTTCCATGTTCAGGCCGAGGCCG
>NZ_JBYNAH010000181.1:0-11286 GCF_059781815.1 Salipiger sp.
ATCTCCAGCTCGGGATAGCGGATGCCGCGATGGCGCAGACCGCTCAGCCGCAGCACCGGCAGCGGCGCCGATGACGACACCCGCCCCCCGCGCCCGAGCCGCGCCACGCGCGGCTCGTCCCGCCAGGCTGCAATCTCGGCCAGCACCGCATCGGCCCCAGCCTTGTCATGCCAGGCGCTCGCGAGATCGCGCAGCGGCTGGAAGAACTCCGGCGCCAGCAGCAGCAGGAAGATCCCCACCGCCGGTGAAAGCGGCGCGCCCCAGCCGCCCCAGCCGAGCTCTCCCAGCAGCGTGAACCCGACCCAGATCGCCACCATCGCCACGCCCAGCGCCGAGAACAGCTCGAGCACGGTCGAGGACAGGAAGGCGATGCGCAGCACCGCCATGCTGCGCGTGCGCAGGTTGTCCGAGGCCTCGGCAAACCCCGCCACAAGCGGGCCGCCCGCACCGATCAGGCGCAGGTCCGAGAGCGCCGCAAGCCGGTCGACGAGCAGGTCGCTGAGCGCGCCGATCTCGACCATCTGGCGTTCGCTCGCGGCCTTGGCCGCCCAGCCCACCAGCGCCATGAAAACCGGGATCAGCGGTCCGGCGAGCAGCAGGATCAGCGCCACCGCCCAGCTGTGCCAGAGCGCGATGGCGAAGATCACCAGGGGCACCACGCTGGAACGCAGCCGCGCCGGGCGGTAGCGCATCAGGTAGGGCCGCAGCGCCTCGAGCTTCTCACCCGCCAGTGCCGCCAGCGCGCCGGCGCCGCCATGGCGCGCGGCGTCGGCGGCCCCGGCCTCGCGTGTCAGGATCTCTTCGCGCAGCGCGACGATGCGCGCGTCCGCCGCCTCCGAGAGCACCCGCTGGGCCAGCGCGTCAAGCGCGGCGCGCAGCGCGGCCAGCGCAAGGAACGCCGCCGCTGCCGCGAGCGCCGGCACCCGCTGAGGATCGGTCAGCATCCCGCCCAGCGCCCAGGCGATCACCGCCGCCTGAATGAGCCAGACCAGCGCCGGCATCAGTGCCAGCCGGGTGCCGAGAGCCTCGGCCCGGGAGGGCCCGTCGCCTTTGAAAGTAGTTGCAGCTGGGGTCATCGTCATAATCCGCACATGAAATGCGGATTTATCGCCATCATGGCCACGCGTACTTGATCTACCTCAAGGAAATTCGGCATCCTGTTCACAAGAAAAGGAGCATGCCGGAGGAGGACGCCATGCGGCTTACCACGCGAACCAACCTTGCGGCCCGCATCCTGATGGCCTGCGCGCTGAACCCCGACCGGCTGCTTCGCACCGCCGAGATCGCGGGATTGTGCAACTGCTCGACCAACCACGCCGCCCATGTGGTGCAGCGCCTGCACGCCGAAGGGTATCTCGAAGCCCAGCGCGGCCGCACCGGCGGCATCCGGCTGGCGCGCACACCAGAGCAGATTTCGATCGGCTCCGTCTTTCGCCTGTTCGAATCCGAGATCCCCTTTGCCGAATGCTTCGACGAGGAGACCAACAGCTGCCCGCTGGTCGGCAATTGCCGCCTGCGCACCTATATCCTGCGCGCGCTCGATGCGTTCTACCATGAGCTCGACATGGCCACGCTCGACGACCTCGTGCGCGGCAATTGCGGCCTTGGCGCCTTGCTGAGCCTGCAGCCAACGCTTCCGGAGACCTGCACGCCGCAGCCGCGCGGCACCGGCTGACCCGCCCCCCCCCCTCGGGATTCCCCGGCTCGCGTTGTGCCTGTCGCACAAGCGCGGCACATGGCATGATGCGGGTGCAGCGTTTTGCCACTGTCGAAACGCTTGCCACGGATTCGCTATTCGTATACTGCCGCATACAATAAGCGAGCTGCGGCCTGCCCGACGCTGTCGCGGCCCGCTGCTCCAGCTTCGCCCACACTGAACCGCAGGGATCGTCATGAGCTTGTACACAGACTACCTAACCGAGATCGAAACGCGCAAGACCGAGGGGCTGCACCCCAAGCCCATCGACGATGGCGCGCTCGTGGCCGAGCTGATCGCGCAGATCGAGGATACCGGCAACGAGCATCGCGACGACTCCCTTCAGTTCTTCATCTACAACACCCTGCCCGGCACCACCTCTGCCGCCGGCGTCAAGGCTGCCTTCCTGAAGAAGATCATCCTCGGCGAGGCCAAGGTCGAGGAAATCACCCCGACCTTCGCCTTCGAGCTGCTGTCGCACATGAAGGGTGGCCCCTCGGTCGAGGTTCTGCTCGACCTCGCGCTCGGCGATGATGCCGAGATCGCCAAGCAGGCCGGCGACGTTCTGAAGACCCAGGTCTTCCTCTACGAGGCCGACATGGACCGCCTTTCCAAGGCCTATGCCGAAGGCAACCCCGTCGCCACCGACATCCTGCAGAGCTATGCCAAGGCCGAGTTCTTCACCAAGCTGCCGGATATCGACGAAGAGATCGAGGTGGTGACCTACATCGCCGCCGAGGGCGACATCTCGACCGACCTGCTGAGCCCCGGCAACCAGGCGCACTCGCGCTCGGACCGCGAGCTGCACGGCAAGTGCATGATCTCCGAGACCGCGCAGAAGGAAATCGAGGCGCTGAAGCTGCAGCACCCGGGCAAGCGCGTGATGCTGATCGCCGAGAAGGGCACCATGGGCGTGGGCTCGTCGCGGATGTCGGGCGTCAACAACGTGGCGCTGTGGACCGGCAAGCCGACCTCGCCCTACGTGCCCTTCGTCAACTACGCCCCGGTCGTGGCCGGCACCAACGGCATCTCGCCGATCTTCCTGACCACCGTGGGCGTGACCGGCGGCATCGGTCTTGACCTGAAGAACTGGGTCAAGAAGGTCGACGCCGACGGCAAACCGATCCTCAACAATGACGGCAACCCGGTGCTCGAGCAGAAATACTCTGTCGCCACCGGCACCGTGCTGAAGATCGACACCAAGGCGATGAAACTGACCGACGAGGACGGCAAGGAGCTGGTCGACGTCTCCTCCGCCTTCACGCCGCAGAAGGTCGAGTTCATGAAGGCGGGCTCGTCCTATGCCATCGTCTTCGGCAAGAAGCTGCAGACGTTTGCGGCCGAGACCCTCGGCGTCGAGCCGACCCCGGTCTTCGCGCCCTCCAAGGAGGTCTCGATCGAGGGCCAGGGCCTGACCGCCGTCGAGAAGATCTTCAACAAGAACGCGCTTGGCACCACCCCGGGCAAGACCCTGCACGCGGGCTCGGACGTGCGCGTCAAGGTCAACATCGTGGGCAGCCAGGACACCACCGGCCTGATGACCAGCCAGGAGCTCGAGGCGATGGCGGCGACCGTCATCTCGCCGACCGTCGACGGCGCCTACCAGTCCGGCTGTCACACCGCGTCGGTCTGGGACAAGAAGGCGGAGGCCAACATCCCGCGCCTGATGAAGTTCATGAACGATTTCGGCCTGATCACCGCGCGCGATCCCAAGGGCGAATACCACGCCATGACCGACGTGATCCACAAGGTGCTCAACGACATCACCGTGGATGACTGGGACATCATCATCGGCGGCGACAGCCACACCCGGATGTCGAAAGGCGTGGCCTTCGGCGCAGACAGTGGCACCGTGGCGCTGGCGCTGGCGACCGGTGAGGCGACCATGCCGATCCCGGAATCCGTCAAGGTCACCTTCAAGGGCAAGATGGCCGATTACATGGACTTCCGCGACGTGGTGCACGCCACCCAGCTGCAGATGCTCGAGCAGTTCGGCGACAACGTCTTCCAGGGCCGCATCATCGAGGTGCATATCGGCACCCTGCTCGCCGACCAGGCCTTCACCTTCACCGACTGGACCGCAGAGATGAAGGCCAAGGCCTCGATCTGCATCTCCAACGACGAGACCCTGATCGGCTCGCTGGAGCTGGCCAAGTCGCGCATCCAGGTGATGATCGACAAGGGCATGGATAACGCCGCCAAGACCCTGCAGGGCCTGATCGACAAGGCCGACAAGCGCATCGCCGAGATCCGCTCGGGCGAGAAGCCGGCGCTGCGTCCGGATGACAACGCCAAGTACTTCGCCGAGGTCGTCGTCGATCTCGACAAGATCGACGAGCCGATGATTGCCGACCCGGACGTCAACAACGCCGACCCGTCGCGCCGCTACACCCACGACACCATCCGCCCCGTCTCCTACTACGGCGGCGAGAAGAAGGTGGACCTGGGCTTCGTGGGCTCGTGCATGGTGCACAAGGGCGACATGAAGATCGTCGCGCAGATGCTGAAGAACCTCGAGAAGACCAACGGCAAGGTCGAGTTCAAGGCCCCTCTGGTGGTTGCGGCTCCGACCTACAACATCATCGACGAGCTCAAGGAAGAGGGCGACTGGGAGATCCTCCAGAAGTACTCGGGCTTCGAGTTCGACGACATGTTCCCCAAGACCCAGGCCCGCAAGGAGTACGAGAACATCCTCTACCTCGAGCGCCCGGGCTGTAACCTGTGCATGGGCAACCAGGAAAAGGCCGAGAAGGGCGACACCGTGCTCGCCACTTCGACCCGCCTGTTCCAGGGCCGCGTGGTGGAGGACTCCTCCGAGAAGAAGGGCGAGTCGCTGCTCGCCTCGACCCCGGTGGTGGTGCTCTCGGCGATCCTCGGCCGCACGCCGAACGCTGACGAGTACAAGAGCGCGGTCGAAGGCATCGACCTGACCAAGTTCGCGCCGCCGGCCGCCGCTCCCGAGACCACCCGCTCGGTGCACTTCTGATCAGCCGCGTGCCAGGGCGACTTTCGCCCTGGTGCCCGCCCTACGACATGAAAAAAGGCCGCGTTCCGACGCGGCCTTTTGCATGTCTGGAGGTCACCACGCCCGGCAGGGCATCACGGGCCGCACGGTCGTCGCACCTGCGCCTGGCGGCGTCTACACCGGCAGGGCCGTTGTGTTCTTGATCTCTTCCATCGACAAGAGCGCGGTGACGTTGTGCACCTTCACCTCAGAGATCAGCGCCTGATAGAACACATCATAGGCCCGGGCGTTCTGCACCCGGACCTTGAGGATGTAGTCAATGTCGCCGGCCAGCCGGTGCGCCTCCATCACCTCGGGGCGCGAGCGCACCGCGTGCAGGAACCGCCCCTGCCAGTCCGCGTCATGCTCCGAGGTGCGGATCAGCACGAAGAAACAGGCCTCGAAGCCCAGCTTGTCGGCGTCGGCGATCACCACCTGCGGGCCGATCACCCCGCCCTCGCGCATCTTGCGAATCCGGTTCCAGACCGGGGTCTTGGACGAGCCGACCGCGCGGGCAATCTCGTCGAGCGACCGTCCCGCATCGAGCTGCAGTTCGCGAAGGATTTTCCGATCGGTGCCGTCGAGCTGCATGGGTTTTCCTCTTTCCTGTCCATCCATAGACGCTGTTTCATAACACGCGCCACGGAAAGAACAAAGTTCTTTAAAACCGCCCCCTCCTAGCGGAATACGGGGACAATGTTCTATATTTCCACAAGCGAAACACTCACAGCGGACGCACCCAGATGGCACATCCCTCCCAGACCCCGCCCCGCGGGCACGTGGCCTTTGTCGGCGCCGGCCCCGGCGACCCGGAGCTTCTGACCGTCCGTGCCATGCGTGAGATCCAAGCCGCAGAGGTCATCCTGCACGACCAGCTCGTGCCGGAGGCGATCCTGTCGCTCGCGTCTGAAACCGCCACGCTGGTGCCCGTCGGCAAGAAGGGCTTCGGCCCGTCGATGAAGCAGGGGGATATCAACGCGCTGATCATCGCGCACGCGCAAAGCGGCGCCCGCGTGATCCGCCTCAAGGCCGGCGATCCCGGCGTGTTCGGCCGGCTCGACGAGGAAACCGAGGCGCTCGACGCCGCCGGCATCCCCTACCACGTCACCCCGGGCCTGACCGCCTCGACCGCCGCCGCCGCCAGCCTCGGCGTGTCGCTGACCAAACGCGGACGCAATTCCGACCTGCGGCTGCTGACCGGTCATGACGTCAAGGGCTTCGCCGAGCAGGACTGGCGCGCCCTGGCCCGCCCCGGCGCGGTGGCCGCAATCTACATGGGCAAGCGCGCCGCGCGCTTCCTGCAGGGCCGGCTGATGATGCACGGCGCCGATCCCGCCACCCCGGTGACCGCGGTCGAGAACGCCTCGCGCCCCAACGAGCGCCACATCGCCACCACCCTCGCCATGCTGGCCGCCGATCTCGATGCCGCCGAGCTTGATGGCCCCGCCGTGCTGCTGCTGGGCCTTGCCCCGCAGGCGGCCCGCGCCCTCGCAATCGCCAGACAGGAGGTCTCCTGATGCCCAAGGCCTTTACCCCGAAAGTCGTCACCGCCAATGCCCTGCTCGAGGGCGACGTGATCTACCTCGCCGCCGATGACCGCTGGGTCCGGCGCCTCGACGAGGCGGAGATCATCACCGACGAGGCCATCGCGCAGCTCCGCCTGCTCGACGCGCAGGCCCGCGCCTCCGAGGCGGTCGGCGTCTACCTCGCCGACATGGCGCCCTCCGAGGATGGCCCACAGCCGACGCATTTCCGCGAGGAGTTCCGCGCTACCGGCCCGTCCAACTACCACCACGGCAAGCAGGCCGCCGGCTGAGGCCGCGCCCCTTCTCGAAGACATTTGCGGGGTCCATGCATGACCCCCGCGGGAGAGACTGACAGATGTACAGCTACACAGAGTTCGACACAGCCTTCGTTGCAGAGCGCAACCGCCAGTTCCGTCAGCAGGTGGAGCGCCGCATCTCCGGGGCCCTCACCGAGGACGAGTTCAAGCCGCTGCGCCTGATGAACGGCCTTTATCTCCAGCTGCACGCCTACATGCTGCGCGTGGCGATCCCCTACGGCACCCTCAACGGCGCGCAGATGGATCAGCTCGCGCTGCTGGCCGAGAAGTGGGACAAGGGCTACGGCCATTTCACCACCCGCCAGAACATCCAGTACAACTGGCCCGAGCTGCGCGACGTGCCCGACATGCTCGACGCGCTGGCCGAGGTCGGCATGCACGCCATCCAGACCTCCGGCAACACCATCCGCAACGTGACCGCCGATCACTTCGCCGGCGCCGCCGCCGACGAGATCGCCGATCCGCGCCCGGTGGCCGAGCTGCTGCGCCAGTGGTCGACCGATCACCCGGAATTCCAGTTCCTGCCGCGCAAGTTCAAGATCGCCGTCACCGGCGCCGAGAACGACCGCGCCGTCATCAAGGCGCATGACATCGGCATCCAGGTCGTCGAGCATGACGGCGAGATCGGCTACCGCGTCCTCGTGGGTGGCGGGCTTGGCCGCACCCCGATGATCGGAAAGGAGCTGGCGCCCTTCGTGCCGCAGGCCGATCTGCTTCCGTATGTCGAGGCCGTGGTCTCGGTCTGGAACCTGCTTGGCCGGCGCGACAACAAGTACAAGGCGCGCATCAAGATCACCGTGCACGAGCACGGCATCGACGAGATCCGCGAGCGGGTCGCGGCGCGCTTTGCCGAGACCAAGGCGGCGTTCAACGGCGCCGATCTCGAACTCTTCGAGGAGATCGCGGCGCAGTTCGCCCCGCCCGCCTTCCGCAACGCGCCGACCGAGGCGTTCGATGCCGCCTACGAGGCCGACCCGGTGTTCCGCGCCTGGGCCGACAGCAACCTCACCGCGCACAAGGCCGGCGGCTATGCCATCGCGCAGATCAGCCTCAAGGCCCACGGCGAGACCCCGGGCGATGCCACCGCCGAGCAGATGCGCGTGATGGCCGACCTCGCCCGCCGCTTCGGCCATGACGAGCTGCGCATCACCCACGAACAGAACGTGGTGCTGCCGCATGTGCACAAGTCCGACCTGCCCGAGATCCACAAGATCCTGAAGGCGCATGGCCTGGCGACGGCCAATATCGGCAAGATCTCGGACATCATCGCCTGCCCCGGCATGGATTACTGCGCGCTGGCGACCGCCCGGTCGATTCCCATCGCGCAGGAGATCGCCACCCGGTTCGACGAGCTGAAGATCGAAAACGAGATTGGCGAGCTGAAGATCAAAATCTCCGGTTGCATCAACGCCTGCGGCCACCATCACGTGGGCCATATCGGCATCCTTGGCCTTGATCGTGCCGGCGTCGAGAATTACCAGATCACCTTGGGGGGTGATGCCACCGAGACCGCGAGCCTCGGGGAACGCACCGGGCCTGGCTTCCCGGCGGAAGAGGTGGTGCCCGCGATCGAACGCATCGTGGACGCCTACATGGAACATCGAGAAGGACCCGGGGAAAGCTTCCTGCAGACCTACCGCCGTATCGGCATGGCTCCCTTCAAGACGGCGCTCTACGGCGAGGACGCGGGCAAGCGGCAACGGGCTGCGTGACCGCATGACCTTTCAATCCCTCCCTGACACGCAGGCGCCCGGCGCGCCCGCGCTCGGTGCCGATGCGCTGGCGGATCTGCGCCAGCGCGTCGACGCGCTGAACGCGCGCTACCGCCATCACGGCGCGGTCGCGGTGCTCGAGGGCGCGCTGCGCGACCCCGAGGCCGGGGACATCGCCATGGTGTCGTCCTTCGGCGCGGAATCGATCGCGCTCCTCCACCTCGTGGCGATGATCGACCGCAAGACGCCGGTGCTGTTCATCGACACGCGGCTGCTGTTTGCCGAAACGCTGGTCTACCAGCAGGAGGTGGCCGAGCGCCTGCATCTCGAGGACGTGCGGGTGATCCGCACCGACAAGACGCTGCTGGCGCAGCGCGATCCCGATGGCACGCTGCGCGAGGCCAGCACCGATGCCTGCTGCGCGCTGCGCAAGACGGTGCCGCTCGAGGCGGCGCTTGCGGGTTTCGACGGCTGGATCACCGGGCGCAAGCGTTTTCAGTCGGCAACCCGTCAGGCGCTCGAGTTCTTCGAGCTCGAAGAGGCCACGGGGCGCATCAAGGTCAACCCGCTGGCGCATTGGGCACCGGAGGACGTGCGCGCCTATATGGACGAGAACCGCCTGCCCCGGCACCCGCTGGTGGCCAAGGGCTACCCGTCGATCGGCTGCGCCCCCTGCACCTCGCCGGTGGCCGAGGGCGAAGACCCGAGATCGGGCCGCTGGCGCGGCGAAGAGAAAGTGGAATGCGGCATTCATTTCGCCAATGGCCGCATGGTGAGACAAGGACCGAGCACATGAGCATCATCGTCACCGACGCGGGCTTCGGGCCCGACGACTGGAGCGCCGGCTTCGAGACCGAGACCGCGCTCGACCTGCCCTCCGATACCGATCCCGCGACGCTGGAGTTCGGCGCCGAGACGCAGATGATCCGCGTCGACTTTCCGAGCTTCGCCGACGGGCGCGGCTTTACGCTGGCCCGGCTGCTGCGGCTGCGCGGCTATACCGGCCGCCTGCGCGCCAAGGGGCATGTGATCTCGGACCAGTACGCCATGGCGCGCCGCTCGGGCTTCGACGAGGTCGAGATCTCGGACGAGCTGGCCGCGCGCCAGCCCGAGGCCGACTGGCTCTTCCGCTCAAATTGGCAGCAGCACGACTACCAGAGCCGCATGCGCGGTTGAGTCATCTTCCAATCCAAACGACAACGCTCTAGAAAGGGACTCGAGTTTCGTTTGTCTACAAACGAATTTTGCGCTATGAAGACGCAACGGAACTTGATGTGAACGCCATGACCGAGATGAGCCCCGTGACCGACACCAACGCCACCAAAGCCGATGCGCCGAAGAAGATGGTGCTGCCCGACGCCCAGACCGTGACCGAGGTCAAGCACTGGACCGACCGCCTGTTCTCGTTCCGGGTGACGCGCCCGGCGAGCCTGCGCTTCCGTTCGGGCGAGTTCGTAATGATCGGCCTGATGGGCGATCCGCATCCCGAGACCGGCAAGCAGAAACCGCTGCTGCGCGCCTATTCCATCGCCTCGCCCTCCTGGGACGAAGAGCTCGAGTTCTACTCGATCAAGGTGCAGGACGGCCCGCTGACCTCGAAGCTGCAGCACATCCAGCCCGGCGACGAGATCATCCTGCGCCCCAAGCCCGTCGGCACGCTGGTGCATGACGCGCTGCTGCCCGGCAAGCGCATCTGGTTCTTCGCCACCGGCACCGGCTTTGCGCCCTTCGCCTCGCTGCTGCGCGAGCCGCAGACCTACGAGGATTACGACGAGGTCATCATCACCCACACCTGCCGCGAGGCCGGTGAGCTCAAGTACGGCGCCGAGCTGATCGAGAGCCTGAAGACCGACGAGCTTCTGAACGAGGTGATCGGCGAGGGTTTCTGGAAGAAGATCAAGTATTACCCGACCACCACCCGCGAGGAGAGCGCCAAGATGGGCCGCATCACCGACCTGATGCGCTCGGGCGAGGCCTTTGCCGATCTTGGCGTCGCGCCGCTCAACCCCGAGACCGACCGCGCGATGATCTGCGGCAACCTCGCCTTCAACCTCGAGCTCAAGGAGATGTTCGAGGAATACGGGCTCGAGGAGGGCGCGAACTCCGACCCCAAGCATTACGTCGTCGAGAAGGCCTTCCTCGACTGACACCGGCCCCCGCCGTCAGCCAAGACATGCTTGCCCCCTGCCCCAGCGGCGGGGGGTTTGCGTTTCGACAGCCGCGCGGCACGGCGAGAGAGGCCGTCTGCCGGCGGCCCGCACGCGCTCCGGCGCAGCTCCGGGCTGCGGCCCCGGGCAGCGGCGCGCTGCACAGGCCCGCGGCGGATCTGCGCGTGGCTCAGTCCTGTTCGATGGTGGAAGGGTCGGAGCTGCGGGCGTCGATGCTCAGCAGCAACGCGAAAAACAGCAGCGCAAGCGCGCCGGCGGTGTAGATCGACATGCCATTGAGCAGCGGAATCGCAAATGCCGATCCGGGCTCGAAAGAGTTGCCGGCGATGATCGCGACAAAGGTCGAAAGACCCACCACCGCCATCAGGCCCGCGACCATCAGGTAAGTCTGGCGACCGGCAAGACGCAGGGTCGCCCCGGCGAAGAGGATCCCCAGACCGGTGCCATAGGACATGCGATCCGACGGCGCGACCAGCTTCGCGAACACGCGGTGATCGAGGTCGCTTCGACCGATCAGGGAGAGGGCGATGTTCAGCGCCGCAACGGCCATTGCGGCGGTCGCGAGAATCGCCAGGGCGCGTTCGGCGCGCGGCGACCGGCTGACGAAGAGCGGCAGGCACAGGTAAAGCAGCGCGAGGCAGAGCGCCGTGCTGGGTACCGTGCTGGCCAGACGCGGCGAGGGCCGCACAAGCATGTCGAAATCGACCACCCAGCCGACCAGCACGCAGAGCATGAGCGCCACGCCGAGCCCGGCGAGGAACCGCACGAAATGAAAATGCTCGGGAGGCATGGGCCGCGTCACTCTGCAGAAGATTGATTGCTCAGGGGGAAGAGTAACGCAAAGCCAGACACTGTCGCAAGGG
>NZ_JBYNAH010000182.1:0-11184 GCF_059781815.1 Salipiger sp.
CTTCTCTGGTTCACAAATACCTCGGGGAGCGCGAGGGGCAGCGCCCCTCGCACCCGGCGACGGCCCAGAGGGCCGGCGCAATCCCTCCGCTCAGCAGAGCTGCGTCAGAACCCGCACTTGTCGCGCAGAAACGCCAGCGAGACGGACAGCCCGTCCGGCGCGATGCCATGGGCGGTGCCCTTCTGGATATGGGCATAGACCTCTTTCCAGCCCGCCCCCTGCAGCGCCTCGGCGGCGGCGGGCAGCGACTCGGGCGGCACCACGTCGTCCATGTCGCCATGCACCAGGAGCACCGGCGGGCGCGAAACCACCTCATCCTCGAGCAGTTCCGGCTGCAGCAGGCGGCCCGAGAAGGCCACCACCCCGGCAAACTCGTCCTCGCGGCGCGGCGCCACGTGCAGCGACATCATCGTGCCCTGCGAGAAGCCGAACAGCGCCACCTGCTCCGGCAGCAGGTCCTCGTCGACCATCAGCGCATCGAGAAAGGCGTTCAGATCCTCCACCGCGCGCGCCATGCCCTGCATGCTCTCCTCTTCCGAGGAGCCGTCGATCCAGGGGATCGGGAACCACTGGAAACCGAAGGGCGCGCCGGCGCAGGCCTCGGGCGCGTCAGGCGCCACGAAGAGCGTGTCCGGCAGATGCTCGCCCAGCGGATCGGCCAGTCCCAGAAGATCGGCCCCGTTGGCGCCGTAGCCGTGCAGAAAGACCACGCAGGAGCGTGTCTCGCCCGAGACCGGCTCCTTGCGGCCGGTTTGCAGAACGCGCGTCATACGATCCCCTCTCGCTGTTTTGCCACATGGTAGTAGGCCCAGAGCGCCCGGGCCGCAACCGATCTCCACGGGCTCCAGGCCTCGGCCATCTGCCGCAGCTCGCGCTCCTTCGGACGCGCCTCGAGCCCGAAGAGCAGCCGCGCCGCCTCCTGCAGCGCAAGGTCCCCCGGCGCAAAGACATCCGCCCGCCCGAGCGAGAACATGGCGTAGATCTCCGCCGTCCAGATGCCGATCCCCTTGACCGCCACCAGCGTGTTGACCACCTCCTCGGTGGGCGCGCTGCGCAGTGCGTCGAAATCGATCCCCGCCTCGGCCAGCGCCAGCGCGTAGCTCGCCTTCTGCCGCGACAGCCCAAGCGCCCGCAGCCCCTCTTCATCGCTTCCGAGAATGGCCTCCGGTGTGGTCATCCCCGCCGCCTCGAGCCGGGCCCAGATCGCCCGCGCCGAGGCCACGCTGACCTGCTGGCTGACGATGGCCGAAAGGAGCTGCCCGAACCCGTCGGGCCGGCGGCGCAGCGGCAGCGGCCCGGTCAGGTCCAGTGCCTCGGCAAAGCGCGGCTCGGCACCGCAGAGCCAGTCCGCCCCCTCGGCCACGCAGGCCTCCGTCTCGATGATGCGTCCGACCATGTGCCCCTCCTTCGCAACCGCCACAGCGCCAACCTGCCACAGCCCGTCCCCCTTGCTCTAGCAGCCAATCCCCCCTACCGCTATGGCGCATGGATACCGCTCACGACAGCCGCGCCAAGCGCAATGTGATCGTGCTGGTGATGGCGCAGGCCATCCTCGGCGCGCAGATGCCGATGATCTTCACCATCGGCGGGCTCGCCGGCCAGTCATTGGCCAGCAATGCCTGCTTCGCGACGCTGCCGATCTCGCTGATCGTGCTCGGCTCGATGTGCGCCGCGACCCCGGTCTCGGCTTTCATGCAGCGCTTCGGGCGCCGCGCAGGCTTCATGCTCGGCACGCTGGGCGGCGCGCTCGGCGGTGCGGTGGGCGCCTACGGGCTCTACACCGCCTCGTTTCCGATCTTCCTCGCCGGCAGCTTCCTCACCGGCATCTACATGTCGGCGCAGGGCTTCTACCGCTTCGCCGCCGCCGACACCGCCTCCGAGGCGTTCCGCCCCAAGGCGATCTCCTATGTCATGGCGGGCGGCCTGCTGGCGGCGGTGCTGGGGCCGCAGCTCGTCAAGTGGACGGCGGATGCCTTCGTGATCCCGTTCCTCGGCACCTATGCCGCCGTCATCGCGATCAACCTCGTGGGCGCGCTGGTCTTCCTGTTCCTCGACATCCCCAAGCCCCCGGTGCCCTCCGAGGACGCGCCCCGAGGCCGCAGCCGGCGCGAGCTTCTGGCCACCCCGCGCATTGCCGTGGCGGTGATCTGCGCCGCGGTGAGCTACGCGCTGATGAACCTGGTGATGACCTCGACGCCGCTTGCGGTGGTGGGCTGCGGGTTCGAGACGGCGGACGCCGCCAATATCGTCACCGCGCATGTTCTGGCGATGTACATCCCCTCCTTCTTCACCGGCCACATGATCGCCCGTTTCGGGGTCGAGAAGATCGTGGCCCTCGGTCTAGCGATCCTCGCAGGGGCCGGCGGCGTGGCGCTCACCGGCGTGGAACTCGAGCAGTTCTTCGTCGCGCTGGTGCTCTTGGGCGTGGGCTGGAATTTCGGCTTCATCGGCGCCACCACCATGCTCGCCGGTGCGCATGAGCCGCATGAGCGCGGTCGCATGCAGGGGCTGAACGACCTGCTGGTCTTCGGCGCGGTGACCACCGCCTCGCTGGCCTCGGGCGGGCTGATGAACTGCTCGGGCGGCAACCCGCAGGAGGGCTGGACGGCGGTCAACATGGCGATGGCGCCGTTCCTGATGCTCGCGGGCGGCGCGCTGATCTGGCTAATGCTCAGCCCGCGCGCGCAGGCTGCCGAGTAGGTCCGCTGAGCCGACCAGCCCGTTAGAGCTACCGCGCTTGGCTGAAGCTAATCCGCCTCAGATCCGCCCGCTCAGCGCCGCCGCCATCAGCCCGCTGCGGCGACGGAACTCCGAGAGCTGAAGCGTTCCCTCGGCGACCCGCTGCGGCGCCTGAACGGCCTGTTTCAGGAGCGGTGCCGCCTGCCATCCCGCGAGCAACGCCGCCCTCGCCGGACGGTCAACCTCTCCGATCCGCGCCCGTGCCCGCTTGAGCCGCTCAAGACCGCCCCGCGCCAGCGCGACCACCGCCTCCGCGCGCCCGTCGACCAGCGGCACACGGCCCTTGGCCTCGAGCTCCGGCACCGCGCGCAGGAACTGCGCCAGACCCGCGGCATAGCCCGCATCGAGCGCCACCGCCTCGGGCATGGTCCCGAGCGCACGCCCCGCCGCCAGTACCAGCTCGCCGGAGGTCTCCTCGATATAGCGGGTGAAATGGCCCTCGTCCTCGAAGGCATCGCGGTAGATGTCCCAGCGCCGCGCCCCCACCAGACGGTCAAGCCGTTCGGCACTCTGCGCATCGAGCACATGCGCCAGCGGCGTCACCACCTCGTGCCGGCGCACCAAGCCGCCCGCCCGGATCTCCTCGAGCGCATCGCGCCACCATTGCAGGCGCATCTCGGCGATCATGCTCTCCTGCGTTAGCCAGGGCGCGCGCGCCACCTCGAGATTGAAGGCATAAAGCGGAAACAGCACCGCCCGCGCAGGCACCGGCGCTGCCATCGCGGCGGCGAAGCGGTCTGGGTCGCCGCGCTCGACAAGCCCGGCGCAGGCGGTGAGATCGTCATCGAAGTCCATGTCGCTCACCTAGGCCGCCCGAGGCGGAAAGGAAAGCCTCAGATCGGCCGCGCCAGCACCAGCTCGTAGGCGATGCGCTCGGGCGCTTGCCGCCAGAGCGCGACCTCGCGCTCGGAGGCGTCGAGCACCTCCGCCATCGCCGGGCTCGCGCCCTCGCGCAGCGCCGTGATCTCGCGCGCCACGCTGTCGTAATAGGCCTGCCACGGCGCGCCGATCAGCAGCCGCGTGTCGAGGATCTCGTAGCCGGCCTCGGCCACCTGCGCGCGCAGCCCCTCACGGTCGGCAAGCCCCGGCTCCGGCGCCCAGAAGTCGCGCACCGCCTGCGGCTCGTCACCGCCAAGGAAGACCCCTTGCGAGAACGCCACCACACCACCCGGCGCCAACGCCGCGCGCCACGCCCGGAGCCCCTCGGCCACGCCGAGGAAATAAATCGCGCCCGCCGACCAGATGAGGTCATACGGCCCCTCGAGCGCGCCCATGTCGCCGACCCGCAGCGTGGCATTGGGCAGCCCCGCCACCCGCGCCTGCCCGGCCTCGATGAAGGCGGCGACCGCGTCCAGCCCCTCGACCTGCGCCTCGGGCAGCGCCTGCGCCAGCGTCACCGTGTCCGCGCCTGAACCGCAGCCCGCGTCGCAGACCCGCAGCGCCCCCGTGAGCTCCAGCCGCCCGAGCGCCCAGTGCACGTCCTCGGGCAGACCCGGCCCCTGCCGGTCGAGCCGGCTGTAGAGCGTCAAAAATTCAGGCGGCAGATCCATGGCGCCCCTCCTCTCCACAATCGCGGATGAGCTTCCAGCGCACCGCGTCGAGCAGCGCCTCGAAGGAGGCGTCGACTATGTTGGCGCTCACCCCCACGGTCTGCCAGCGCCGGCCCGAGCCGTCCTGGCTGTCGATGATGACCCGCGTCACCGCCTCGGTGCCGCCCTGGGTGATGCGCACCTTGAAATCCACCAGCCGCATGTCGTCGATCACCGACTGGTAGGGCCCCAGGTCCTTGGCCAGCGCCTTGGCGAGCGCATTGACCGGGCCGCGGTCGAAGCCGGCATTGTCGAGGCTGTCGGAGACCGAGAGCTTCTTCTCGCCGTCGACCTTCACGACCACCACCGCCTCCGAGAGCGAGACCATCTGGTCATACTTGTTCTTGCGCCGCTCGATGGTGACCCGGTAGCGCTTGACCTCGAAGAATTCCGGGCAGCGGCCCAGCTCTTCGCGGGCCAGCATCTCGAAGCTCGCCTGCGCGGTGTCGTAGGTATAGCCCTCGGCCTCGTTGGCCTTGATGCGCTCGAGGATGCGCGCCAGCGCCGGATCGCCTTTCTCGACCTCGAGCCCCGCCTCGGCGAGCCGCCGGCGCAGGTTCGACTGCCCGGCCTGGTTCGACATCGGGATCACCCGGCGATTGCCGACCTGTCCGGGCTCGATGTGCTCGTAGGTCGAGGGATCCTTGAGGATGGCGCTCGCGTGCAGCCCCGCCTTATGGGCAAAGGCCGAAGAGCCCACATAGGGCGCCTGCCGCATCGGCACGCGGTTCAGGATCTCGTCGAGCATCCGGCTGGTCTGGGTCAGCCCCTCGAGCCCCTCGCGGCTGACGCCGATGTCATAGGCGCTGGCATAGGGCTCCTTCAGCAGCAGCGTCGGGATCAGCGAGGTGAGGTTGGCATTGCCGCAGCGCTCGCCGAGGCCGTTGAGCGTGCCCTGGATCTGCCGCGCGCCGGCATCGACCGCCGCAAGCGTGGTGGCGACCGCGGTCTCGGTGTCGTTATGGGTGTGGATGCCCAGCCGGTCGCCCGGGATGCCGCCCTCGATCACCGCGCGCACGATGCCATGCGCCTCGTGCGGCAGCGTCCCGCCATTGGTGTCACACAGCACGATCCAGCGCGCCCCGGCCCCGAGCGCCGCGCGCAGGCACTCCAGCGCATAGGACGGGTTGGCCTTCCAGCCGTCAAAGAAATGCTCCGCGTCGAACAGCGCCTCGCGGCCCTTGCCGACGATATGCGCCACCGAGGCGCGGATGTTCTCGACGTTTTCCTCGAGCGTGATCCCCAGCGCCGCGGTGACGTGGTAATCATGCGTCTTGCCGACGAGGCAGACCGCCTGCGTGCCGGCATTCAGCACCGCCGCCAGCACGTCGTCATTCTCCGCCGAGCGCCCGGCCCGCTTGGTCATGCCGAAGGCGGTCATGACGGCCCGCGTCGCGCCGATCTCCTCGAAGAAGGCCGAATCCGTCGGGTTCGCCCCGGGCCAGCCGCCCTCGATGTAATCTACCCCCAGCTCGTCGAGCGCCTCGGCAATGCGCAGCTTCTCGGCGGTGGAAAACTGCACCCCCTGCGTCTGCTGCCCGTCGCGCAGCGTGGTGTCGTAAAGATACAGCTTCTCCGCCATCACCACGCCCCCGCTTCTTCTGGCCGAAAATATCCTCGGGGGGGCTCGGCTTGCCCGAGCGGGGGGCAGACAGCCCCCCTCCCAAGCCGGTCACAGGCGCACAGGCACACGCTCATCACAGCCCCTCCAGCTTGGCCGCGTCGAACCCGGCCCCGGGCAGAAGCTCCACCCCGGCCTTCGACATGCGCACCTCGACCCCGGCCTCGACCAGCGCGGTCTTGAGCCGGTCGACTTCCGAGAAATCCTTGCTCTCCATCGCCGCCGCCCGCACCGCCGCGAGCTTGTCCGCCAGAGCCGAGAGATCGACCGAAACCTCGGCCCAGGCGCCAAGCTCGGGCAGGCAGAAACCGAGCAAGTTCGCTGTTGCCAAAAAATCAGAGGCACTCGGCGCATGCTTCGCCTTGTCAGGATCGGCCCGTTGCATCTCAATTGCCTTTGAAGCTGCATCGAGCCTTTCAATGGCCAAGAAAGTATTGAGGTCATCGCCTAAAGGCTCGAGAACATCGCGAAGAACGGAGCCGGGCTTCTCTCCAGCGGTGATGCCCCGCCACCTGCGCAATTTCCTCTCGGCGACTTGGACTTTCTCAGCCGTCCAGTCCATCGGCTTGCGATAATGCGTCGAGAGCATCACGAAGCGGATCACCTCGCCCGGCACGCCGGCCTGCCCGTCATGCCCCTCGAGCAGGTCGTGCACGGTGAAGAAATTGCCCAGTGACTTGGACATCTTCTTGCCCTCGACCTGCAGCATCTCGTTGTGCAGCCAGATCTGCGCCATCTGCTCGGTGCCGTTGGCGCAGCAGCTCTGGGCGATCTCGTTCTCGTGGTGCGGGAAGGTCAGGTCATTGCCGCCGCCGTGGATGTCGAAGAGATGCGGCCGGGCGACCGCCTCAGCCGAGAGACGCCCTTCCGCCAGAGGCTGCTTCCAGAGCAATTCATCCGACATCGCCGAGCACTCGATATGCCAGCCCGGACGACCGCGGCCCCAGGGGCTCTCCCAGCCCGGCAGCTCCGGGTCGGAAGGCTTCCACAGCACGAAATCCATCGGGTTGCGCTTGTAGGGCGCCACCTCGACCCGCGCGCCGGCGATCATGTCATCGACCGAGCGCCCCGAGAGCGCGCCGTATTTCTCGTAGCTCTCCACCGCGAAGAGGACGTGCCCTTGCTCCACGTAAGCATGCTCTGTCTCGATCAGCCCCTCGATCATCGCGATCATCTGGGCGATGAACTCGGTGGCGCGCGGCATGTGGGTGGGCTCCATGACGCCCACGGCGGCCATGTCGTCGAGATACCATTGCGTGGTCTCGGCGGTGATCTCGCCAATCGAGCGCCCGCTGGCCTGGGCGCGGGCGTTGATCTTGTCGTCCACGTCGGTGAAGTTGCGCACATAGGTCACGTGCTCCGGCCCGTAGACCTCGCGCATCAGCCGGAACAGCACGTCGAAGACGATGGCCGGGCGCGCGTTGCCCAGATGGGCGCGGTCATAGACCGTCGGGCCGCAGACATAGATCCGCACGTTGTCCGGATCGATGGGCTCGAAGAGCTCCTTCTTCCGGGTCCGGGAATTGGTCAGCCAGATTTGCGTGTCCATGGCGCGCTCCTTCGCACGAAGATCGCGGCGGGAGTAGCAACTTCATTTCAGGATTGGAATAGAAGACCGGCCCGCCGAAGAATTCAGCAGGTAATGCAGCAGATCCGAATGAGGGTTGCTTGCGTGGTCATGCCCTGCTCATACGCCGCTCAGGCGCGCGCGTCCAGCCTTTCCGCCGAACGCCCGCCCCGCCTGCTGCAAGCAGAGTTCAGCCGTAACTCACCAGCTCGTATTCGACGCCATCGGGGCCGTCGAAATAGAACCTCCGGCCCGGTTCGTAGTCGGCGTGGCTGTGCGGCGTGAAGCCCGCAGCCCGCACGCGGGCCTCGAGGGCGTCGAGATCCTCGACCACCAGCCCGATATGGTTGAGCCCGCCCTGCCGGACATAGCGCTCGGGCTCGGTGAGGGTGGCATCGGCGGGGCGGTAGAGCGCGAGGTAGTCCTCCTCGCCACCCACATGCACCGACCAGCCCTCACCAATCGCGGGGCCCTGCCAGCGGATGTGCCAACCGAAGAGATCGCAGAGCAGGCGCGCGGTGGCGTCGGGATCGGGGACGGCGATGTTCACGTGTTCCAGTCGGGCGGTCATGTGGGACTCCTTGCGGCCATTGGGTCAGATGACAGGCAGGATCGGACCTCGAGTTAGGTTGAGGTCAAACGGAAAGTTTTCCACTCCGCGATAGGTTTAAGCCCAACCGCATGTCCTGCGCGCCGGAGCTACGCCCGCGCGCCGCGCCGCCCGCGCCCCACCGGCCAGACCTCGAGCAGACCTGCCGCGACCACCATGCCGCCGCCGATGATCTCCAGCACCGCCAGATGCTCGCCCGCGAGCAGCGCCGCCGAGACCGCGCCGACGATGACCTCGGTCTGCATCAGGATGCCGACCCGCGCCGGATCAAGCCGCATGGTGGCCCACATCAGCGCCGCCAGCGACACGCCCCACCACAGCACGCCGGTGGCCAGAGCCAGCCCGAGCAGCCCAGCCCCGTTCTCGCCCAGCGACAGGCTCGGGAGCGGCTCGAAGAACGGCGCCAGCGCCAGCCCGGCCAGCGTGGCCCCTATGGCGAAGACGAAGGTGGCCGGGATCACGCCGAGGTCGGATTTCACCCGGATGCCGGTGGTGCCCACGGCCCAGAGGATGCCCGCGATCAGCGACATCCACTCGCCCACCCCGCGCGGCATCGGCAGCGTGCCGCCGGCGCTCAGCATCACTAGAAGCCCGGCGATGCCGATGAAGATGGCGACGATGCGCAGCGCCGGGGTGTGCCAGCCCATGACGTAGCGCGCGATCAGCACGCTCCACACAGGCGTGAGGAAATACAGCAGGATGATGATCGCCACCCGGCCATAGACCAGCCCGATGGAATAGAGCGTGAAGGCCGCGCCGCCCGCCGCCACCGAGAGCAGGCCGATCTTGTCGGCCCGGACCAGCGCCCGCCAGCGCAGCGCCACGAAGGGCGCCAGCACCACCGCCGCCGTCACCGTGGCCAGCACCGTGCCCCAGGCGCCGGGCAGGCCAAGGTCGACCATCGCCCGCACCGGCATCCAGTAGAAGCCCCAGAGCAGCCCGAAGCCGGCCACCACCAGCGTGGCGAGTGCGTTGATGCGATCCTGTGTCATGCCCTGCCCTTAGCACCCCGCGCGGGGCGCAGAAAGAGACGCGGCGGAACCGGTCTCCCGATCCCGCCGCGCGGTTGCGTTTGCGATGCTTTGGCGGGCAATCCGCCGCGCCGGCTACTGGTTGGCGCGCTCCGCCTCGAGCCGGCGATAGGCCGCCACGTTCGAGTTGTGCTCGTCGAGCGTCGTCGCGAAGTTGTGCCCGTCGGCGGGATCGAGCGTCTTGGCCACGAAGTAGATGTACTCGCTCTCCGCCGGGTTCAGCGCCGCCTCGATGCTGGCGCGGCCCGGGTTGGCGATCGGCGTCGGCGGCAGGCCCGCGATCACATAGGTGTTGTAGGGCGTCTCGGCGCGCAGCTCGGACTGGCGGATGCCACGGCCCAGCACACCCTGCCCGTTGGTGATGCCGTAGATCACCGTCGGGTCGGTCTGCAGCCGCATCCCCCGCTCGAGGCGGTTGACGAAGACGCTGGCCACCAGCGGACGCTCCTCGGCACCGCCGGTTTCCTTCTCGACGATCGAGGCCATGGTCAGCGCCTGCATCGGATCGTCGTAGGGCAGCCCCTCGGCGCGGTTCTGCCACGCCGCCGCGAGGATCACCTGCTGGGCGTCCTCCATGCGGTCGATCAGGTCCGCGCGGCTGTCGCCCTTGGAGATCTCGTAGCTGTCGGGCGCAAGCGTGCCCTCGGCGGGGATCTCGGCAACCTCGCCTTCAAGGATGTCGACCTGCCCGAGCTCCTGCACCACCTGCCAGCTGGTCACACCTTCGGCCAGCGCCACGCGGAAGCGGGTGCCGACATCGTCGCGGAAGCCGGCATACTCCGCCGGAGCCTCCTCGGCCGGGTTGAAGGCCAGCACCTCCTGATAGCGGCCCGCGGCCGGGTCAAGCTCGCGCACCTGCACTTCGGCGCTGTTGACGCCGATGCGATAGACCACCTCGGTGCCGCAGGTCGACGCGCCGCCACGGGTGACGATATCGACGATCTCGGCCATCGAGGCGTTCTCGGGCACCAGGAAAGACCCGGCCTTGAGCTCGCTGGTCTTGTCGCTGTACTTCGCGCCGAGACGGAAGATCGTCCCGGAGGAGATCGCCTCCTGCGCCTCGAGATCCCCCGATACGCGGGTGAAGTTGCTGCCGCTGCGCACCTGCAGGCAGATCGGCGCCCCGAGCGGGCCCTCGGCGGAGTACTCGTTCTGTGCCCAGAGCAGCACGCCGCCCAACAGGAAGACGAGCACGACCAGGAAGGTCAGCGCGTTCGAGGCGATGTTCCGCCACATGTCAGTCGACCTTTCCGAAGATCACGCTCGCGTTGGTGCCACCGAAGCCGAAGGAGTTGGAGAGCGCGTAGCTCACCTTGCGCTCGCGCTTGGCGTTGGGCGCGAGGTCGATCGGGGTCTCGACGGCGGGGTTGTCGAGGTTGATCGTCGGCGGCGCGACCTGGTCGCGGATCGCGAGGATCGAGAAGATCGCCTCGATGGCGCCGGCAGCACCCAGCAGGTGGCCGGTGGCCGACTTGGTCGACGACATCGTGACGTTCTTGGCGTGATCGCCAAGCAGCTTCTCGACCGCGCCAAGCTCGATCGTATCGGCCATGGTCGAGGTGCCGTGGGCGTTAATGTAATCGATCTGGCTCGCCTCGAGACCAGCCGATTTCAGCGCCGCGCCCATCGAGCGCAGTGCGCCGTCGCCATCCTCCGAGGGCGCGGTGATGTGATAGGCATCGCCCGACAGGCCGTAGCCCAGCACCTCGGCATAGATCTTGGCGCCGCGCGCCTTGGCGTGCTCGTATTCCTCGAGCACCACGATGCCCGCGCCCTCGCCCATGACAAAGCCGTCACGGTCGGAATCGTAGGGGCGGCTGGCCTTCTGCGGGTCGTCGGCGCGCTTGGTCGAGAGCGCCTTGCAGGCGTTGAAGCCCGCGATGCCGATCTTGCAGATCGCCGCCTCGGCGCCGCCGGCGACCATCACGTCGGCATCGCCGTACTTGATCAGGCGCATCGCGTCGCCGATGGCGTGGGCGCCGGTCGAGCAGGCGGTGACCACCGAGTGGTTCGGCCCCTTGAAGCCG
>NZ_JBYNAH010000183.1:0-11172 GCF_059781815.1 Salipiger sp.
CCGGCGAAGGTGAAGGTCTCGCCGTAGGTCTTGAGCTGATCGTCGGCGGTGATGGTGAGCGTTGCCGGGTCAACGGTCATGGCACCGTCGACATAGGCGATGGTGTAGTTGCCGAGCCCCGTGCCCGAGGCGTTGCTCGCGGTGATGGCGTACGGGGAGCCTGCGACGGGGGCGGTGTCGAGCGCGCCGTCGCTGGCGAGGTCGACGCTGGCGACGCTGTCGGTGAACAGCAGGCCCGAGGTGGAGACCTCGGTGCCGGCGAAGGTGAAGGTCTCGCCATAGGTCTTGAACTGATCGTCGGCGGTGATGGTCAGCGCCGCGGGATCGACCGTCATGGCACCATCGACATAAGCGATGGTGTAGTTGCCGAGCCCTGTGCCCGAGGCGTTGCTGGCGGTGATGGCATAGGGTGCGCCTGCGACGGGGGCGGTTTCCGCTGCGCCGTCGCTGGCGAGGTCGACGCTGGCGACGCTGTCGGTGAACAGCAGTCCGGAGGTGGTGAACTCGGTGCCGGCGAAGGTGAAGGTCTCGCCATAGGTCTTGACCTGATCGTCGGCGGTGATGGTCAGTGCCGCCGGATCGACACTCATCGCGCCATCGACATAGGCGATGGTGTAGTTGCTGAGCCCCGTGCCCGAGGCGTTGCTGGCGGTGATGGCGTACGGGGAGCCAGCGACGGGGGCGGTGTCGAGCGCGCCGTCACTGGCGAGGTCGACGCTGGCGACGCTGTCGGAGAACAGCAGCCCGGAGGTGGAGAACTCGGTGCCGGCGAAGGTGAAGGTCTCGCCGTAGGTCTTGACCTGATCGTCGGCGGTGATGGTCAGCGGGGCGGGCGTGATCGTGAAGGCCGCGGGCAGGTCGACCACGCGGTAGGTCTCGCCCAGCGTGCTGGTGAGCGCGGTCGTGGCAAGGGTGAACGTCCCGGACCCGACATCGTCCGACGGGAACACGAGGTCGGCAAAGAGCGGCGCGGTGTCGAGCGTGTCCCCCGCTGGCGGGAAGACATAGACCGACGGGCCGCCGGAGACGCTGCCGGTGGTGCTGGCCGTCGGGGTCTCGCCATATTGCAGGGTGACCGGGTCCGGCCGGGCAAAGACCACCTGGTCGATGCTGTAGATCGCCGGGTAGAAGCCGGTGTCGCCAGGCGCCCAGACGGTGTCGAAATCCCAGCCCGCCGCGCCGGCGAGGGCGAAGAAGCCCGCGGTGTCCTCGAACGCCGCCGTGGTCAGGCCGATGCCGCCCGCGCTGTCGGCCTGGCCGGTGCTCTGGGTGTCCCAGTAGGAGGCGGTGACCGGGGTGGCAACGATGTCCGGGTCGAAGGAGAGGTTCTCGCCGACCAGACCGCCGGACAGGATGGTGCCCGCCGGGGGCGGGGTGACGAGCCCGGAGGCGAAGACCCGCGCGAGGCTGCCCTCGAAGGTGCGCCCGACGAAGCCGCCGATGATGCCGGTCCCGGGGCTGTTGTTGAAGGTGAGGCTGACCGGGCCCTGCGCGAAGCTGTCCGAGATCGCGCCGGCATCGTTGCGCCCGGTATGCCCTCCGGCGAAGAGCTCCTGGATGGCGTGATACTCCTCGAGCGCGACCGAGCCCGTGGCCCCGGTCTGCGACAGGACGCCCGCATTCACCCCGGCAAAGCCGCCGGCGATGCCGGTCACCGTGAGAGGAATGTCGATCACGTCCGAGGCCAGATCCTCGGTCAGCAGCACGCTGACATCGCTGTCGGCACGAGAGTTCGAAATGCTGCTTTCATTGCGCCCGGCGAACCCGCCGACGGCGACATCGCCGACATAGGCGTCACTGAAACCGCCCTGCACGTAGATCGAATTCTCCGAGCGCGATCCCGTGATGATGCCGGGCAGGCCGGTGTCGGACAGGTTGTAGCCGACGAAGCCGCCGGCGTTCAGCTCGGTGTCGCCGGGGGTGATCGAGAGCAGGCTGCCGGTGCTCTCGAACTCTTCGGGATCGAAGTCGCCGATGAAAGCGGTCACGTCGCCGGTTGCCTCCGACCCCGAGATGGTGCCGGCGTTGACCGCCGCGAAGCCGCCGATCTGCGAGGCGACCTCGGTGCCGTCGGCTTCGACAGCGAGAATAACGTCCGCAGAGCTGCTGCTGTCGCTGATCGTGCCGATGTTGATGCCGACGAGACCGCCGGACAGGGCGGTGGTGTCGGCGGTGGCCAGAACCGTGCCGGCGGCGGAGGAGTCGGTGATCAGCCCGCCATTCGATCCCACCAGACCGCCGGCGAAGCTGCGGAAGGCGGTGCCCGATCCCGTCACCAGACCGTCGAAGGAGGCGCCGGAAATCACACCGGTATTGACCGCGACAAGCCCGCCGGCATCGCCGCCGAAATTGCCCGTCAGGGTCTCTCCGGCATAGCCGGTCACGACCCCGGTCACCGCGACATTGCTGAGGGTTCCGGCGTTGGTGGCGACGAGGCCGCCGGCATTGTCGCCGGTGATGTCGACGTTGGACAGGGTCAGATCCATCACCGAGGTGGTGGCCTCGGTGGAGAAGAACAGGCCGACATCCGACAGGCGGTTGATGTGGAGGCCGTCGACGGTGAAGCCGTTGCCCTCGAGCGAGGCCGAGAAACCCAGCTCGCTGTTGCCGATCGGATCGAACCCGAGCGCGCCCTCTCCGACGGCGCCCCAGGCGGCGGTCGACGTGGCGTCGATGTCATTGCCGAGGGCGAAATGACTGTCGAGCATGTCGAAGGAATCCATGCCCTGCAGGCCGTAGGCATCGGTCAGGATGTAGGGCGCGGCGGCGGTGCCGCTGCCGCCGGCCGCGCGCAGGAAGCTGGCGCCGCTGCCGAGCTGGAAATCGGTCACTGCGAAAGGTGACAGCGCCGGGCCTGTCTGCCTCCAGAACCCCGAAATCACGTTGAAATCACGCGCGACGATGCTGCCGCCTGACCCGCGTTCGGTGACGTTGCCATTGGCGTTGACGATGTCGGCCGCGATGCTGAGGTTCGACACGTCGATGGCGCTGGAGGAGGCGAGCGTGACGGTGCCGGTGGCGTTCAGCACGAAGGCGGCGGCGGGATCGGCGTTGCCGTTGATGGCGCCGAGAATGTCGATGTTGCGGTCGGCGATCAGCTCGAAGGTGGTGCCGGCGGTCCAGTCGATATCGGCGCGGATGGTGATATCGCCCGGATCGCTGCCGCAGCAGAACTCGCTGGTGTCGAGCGTCAGGTTGCCGAGCGACAGCGCGGTCTCGACATCGGCCTCCGAGAGCGTGCCGGGCACGAGGATATCGTCGGGATCGAGCAGCAGGGTGCCGAAATCGCCCGCCGGCGCGCGCAGGTCGGTTAGGCCGGAATAGGACAGGGCGCGGGCGCTCGAGACCTCGACGAAGCCGCCATTGCCGCCGAGCTCCCCGCCGCGGGCGCTGATGGTGCCGGCAAACGCAGTGGACAGGTCCGACCAGATGACCGCACGGCCGCCATCGCCTTCGGTGAGCGCGTCGACGCTGATCGCGGTGGCAGCGTCGATGGTGACGCTGTCGGCATGGGCGAGGTTGCCCGCGCCGGCGAAATCGCCGCCGATGCGGATCAGGCCGCCGCCGCCGTCGCCGCTGGCGTCGAGGCGGGCGCCTTCAAGCGCGATCTGCGCGCCGGTGATGTCGATGCGCCCGCCGGTCGGGCGCGTCTGGGGGCGCAGCGAGGTTGTGACGGCCTCGGCGCTGATCCGCGGTGCGCGGGTGGTGACGCGGCCGGTGACGCGCACGCTGCCGCCGCCGCCGCCGCCCAGCACCACGGCGCCGTTGCGCAGCGACACCGAACGCGCTTCGGCCACGCCCGAAAGGTTGATCGCGTTGCGTGCGGCGTTGCGCGCGGTGGCGGCCTTCATCTCGATGAGCCCGCCATCGGCCGAGACCCGGCCCGAGTTCTGGATCAGCGCCTCGGGATTGCCGTCCTCCTCGGAGGGCAGGGCGACCTGCAGGAAACCGTCGCCCGAGACGTCGAGCGTCACCAGTTCGCCCGCGGCAAAGCCGATCTTGCCAAGCGGCACCACCACGGTGCCCGCGTTGTCGACCCGCCCGCCGATCAGCGCCGCATAGCCGCCGCGGCCCACGGTGATCGCGCCGCGGTTGGTGACGCCGGCGGAGCGGCGGTCGCCGCTATAGCGCAGGTGGCCCGCCATGAAATCGCCGTCCATCACGTCGAGCGTCGAGGCGACGAAGCCGCCGCCGGTCTCGACCCGGCCGCTCTTGCCGATGAAGATGCCGTTGGGGTTGACCAGATGCACCTGCCCGTTGGCCGTCAGGCGGCCGTGGATGCGGCTGTCGGTATTGCCGGTGACGCGGTTCAGGATGGCGCTGGAGGACGAGGGCTGGCGGATGTCGACCGAGGCGTTCTTGCCGATCGAGAAACTGTTCCAGTTCACCACCGCGCGGTCGGAGCCTTGGGTGATGGTCATCGACTGCGCCCCGGGCGTGGCGATGCTGACATCGCCCCTGGCCACGCTGGCGCCGGTCGGCAGCTGATCGGCGGCCGCAATTGCCGGCGCGATCAGGATCAGGGTGCTGCAGAGCAGCCGGCCTTTCAGGCGCGTCTTGTTCTCAGAAGCGGAAGTTCCCCGACAGGCTGAAGCGTGTGTCGTCCGGGCCATGATCCCGTTCTCCCTTGCCAAATTCTAGTCTCAATGAACTTGCTCGAAATCGTGAAGCGGGTTGCGAGAAGATGTCGATGCCGACGCCATAGGCGCGGGCCTGCTCGAAAGACTCTTCGAGCGCCGTCGGATTCTCGATCCGCACCGCCCCGATGCCCGCGAAAATATACGGGCTCACGACGAGCGGGGTGGTCTGGAACTGGACGTTGGTCGGGCGCGACAGCTCGGTGCGCACGACCCAGCCGCTGTCGCCGCGCAGGCCGCCGGCATCGAAGGTCGACAGCTCTCCGGCCCCGGCGATGCTGAACTGCTCCGAGGTCAGAAGCGGCTCTCCGAACGAGGTCTGGAAGCGTCCGATCAGGCTGAGCGAGACGGCCTCGCCAAGCGCCCGGCGATGGGTGACCGAGCCGCTGAGCTTGGTAAAGGTGGCATCGGCCCCGGCCCGCGACAGCGGCGTGTCGCCGCGCGCGTCGCTTGCGCTGCGCGCGCCGAGCGTGTCGAGCCCCTGCGACAGCAAGAGCGCCGACTCGGAAAAGGCGCCGTCTACGTGATTGTAGGTCAGGTTGACCCCGGCGCGCAGCACCGTGAGCCGGTCTTCGTAAACCTCGGCCCCGCCATTGAGCAGCTCCTGCCGGTCGATCGAATGGTCGAGCATCAGCTGCGTCGTGAGGTTGAGCTGGCGCGAGCGGATCCACGGGTAGATCAGGCGCAGCGAGTGCCGGTCGAAATCCGAGCGGGTGGGGATGTCCTCGTTGTCGGGCGTGGTGTCGGCGCTGGTGATCTCGTAGTTCAGCGCGAGCCCGGAGCTGCCCAGCGGCACAACCGCGCCGGCGGCGAGGATGCGATAGGTCGGATCGGCCGAGAACATCTGGTCGGGCGTGGCCGAGATCCGGCCATAGATCGTTTCGCCGAACTTGAAGGGGCTGTTGAACTCGACGCCCGCATTCAGCGTGAACCCGCCAAGATCCTCAGGCGCGAAATTGTCGAAGCCGACGAAGCCGGTGATCTTCTGGAATTCCGGGTCGAGCGCGATCACCGTGCCGCCGGGCTGCTGGCCGGTGGTCAGCGCCGATCCCAGCGCCACCCCGGCCACGTCGCCCGACAGGAGCAGCTGGCGTTCAAGCTCCGAGAGGGTGACGCCCTTGCGGTCGACCAGCGGCGCGGTCAGCGCCTCGATGCGGGGGCGCACCTCGGGCGGCACCTGCGAGGTGTCCACCGCCTCGACGAAACCGTCGATCACGCCGACCGAGAGCACGCCGCCATCGCGCAGGGTCTGCTGCGGCAGCACCACGCGGGCCAGCACATAGCCCGCCCGGGCATAGGCCGCCTCGAGATCGGCTGTGGCGTTGAAAATCTCCGACACCGGGATGCGGCCGCCGGTCAGGCGGCGTTCGAGCGCGGCATTGGCCTCGGCCATCTGCGGGAACCCGCCATCGAGCGACACGCCCGAGAGCGTGATGCCGATCTGCTCGGCCCCCGGAGGGGCCTGCGTGCCGGTGGCGCCCGAGAACACCACCGAGCCCTGAAGATTCTGAAGCGGCGGCTGAAAGCTCCCCGGCGTGACCTGGCTCGCGGTCTGCGCCAGCAGGGGCACAGGCAAGGCGAATGCGGCCACGGCGGCGGCCGACAGAACGGTTCGCAGGGTCTGCGCGGGCTTCGACGTCACCGTGGCTCCTCCTCCGGACATGGCGGCGCTGCTCCTCGAAAAGGGACAAATCAATGGTGTTAACCTTACGCAACGTCTCCACAATGTCTAAACATTCTTGCGGTGTATCGGAAAAGCTCTGCACGTTGTGGTTGATCCGTCGCGCCGGGCCCTTGCGATGCGGCAATGGCGCGCCGCTCAGGCGTCAAGCCTTCTCCTTGCCGCCCGGCTTGCGTATGTCTGCCTTGGGGCCGGTGCTGGCGGCCCGCCGACCGCAAGGACCGAGGACCCGATGACCGACCTGTTCGATGCCGCCCCCCGCGAAGGGCATGTGCCGCTCGCCGCCGCGCTGCGGCCCGAGACCCTCGACGATGTCATCGGCCAGCCGGCGATCACCGCCGAAGGCTCGATTCTGCGCCGCCGGATCAAAGCGGGCGCGCTGGGCAGCCTGATCCTCTACGGGCCCCCGGGTATCGGCAAGACCACCATCGCCCGCGCCGTGGGCAAGATGCTGGGCAAGGAGTTCCGCCCACTGCACGCCACCCGCGACGGCGTGAAGGAGCTGCGCCGCATCGCCGACGAGGCGCGCATCCGCCCGCTTCTGATCTTTGTCGACGAGGTGCACCGCTTCTCGGCCACGCAGGCCGACGACCTGCTGTCGATCTGCGAGGAGGGCACGGCGGATTTTGTCGGCGCCACCACCGGCAATCCCTATCACGCGCTGCCGCCGGCGCTGGTCTCGCGCTCGACCATCCTGAAGCTCGAGCCGATGAGCCTCGAGGATATGGAGCAGGTGGTGCGGCGCGGCATCGGGCATCTGCGCGAGACCGGGCTGGATGTCGACATGACGCCCGAGCAGGTCCGGCTGGTGGCGGGGCGCTCGGGCGGCGATGCGCGCCGGGCGCTGACCACGCTCGAGAGCCTCGCCGTGGGCCATCCCGGCGGGCGCATCGAGATCACCGAGGCGATGCTGGAAGAGGCCTATGCCTCGGCGGCGATCAACCACGACCGCTCGGGTGATCAGCATTACGACGTGGTCTCGGCCTTTGTGAAATCGATGCGCGGTTCGGACCCGGACGCGACGCTCTACTGGCTGGCGCGGATGATCCATGCCGGAGAGGATCCGCGCTACATCGCCCGGCGCATCATGATCCACGCCTCCGAGGATGTTGGCCTCGCCGACAACACCGCGCTGCAAACGGCGGTCGCCGCGGCCACGGCGGTCGAGAAGATCGGCTACCCCGAGGCGCGCATCATCCTCGCCCACGCGGCGCTGCACGTGGCGCGTGCGCCCAAGTCGAACTCCGCCTGCCGCGGCATCGGCGCGGCGCTGGCGATGGTCGAGCAGGGGGCGCCGGCGCTGGTGCCCAAGCATCTGCGCGATACGCATTATTCCGGCGCGGAGAAGCTCGGCCACGTGGGCTACCAGTTCCCGCACAACGATCCGCGCGGCTGGGTCGAGCAGGAATACGTGCCGGGGCTGACCCCCGGCAGCCTCTACCAGAGCGACGCGCGCGGCGGCGCGACCTTCGAGGCCCGCGCCGACCAGTTCTGGGAAAAGGTCACTGGAAAGAAGGTGCCGGGGACCTTCTCTTGAGCGCCGCGCCGGCCCGCATCGGCTGGATCGACCTCGCGCGGGTCGCGGCGCTGGCGGGCATGGTGGTGTTCCACTTCGCCCGTGATCTCGAGATCTTTGGCCTCGTGCCGCCGGGCCTGACGCTGAGCGGCGGCTGGGCTTTGTTTGCGCGGCTGGTGGCGGGCAGCTTCCTGTTGCTCTCGGGGGTGAGCCTCGTGCTCGCCCATGGGCAGGGCCTGCGCCCTGCCGCGTGGCGGCGGCGCTTTGTCATGATCGTCACGGCGGCGGCGCTGGTGAGCGTCGCGACTTACGTCGCCTTCCCGTCACGCTTCGTCTATTTCGGCATCCTGCACAGCATCGCCGCGGCAAGCCTGATCGGCCTCGTCTTCCTGCGCCTGCCCGCATGGGCCACGGCGCTGGCGGGCGCGGCGGTCTTCACGCTGCACCTGACGCTCGGACGGGCGGTGTTCGACAGCTTCTGGCTGGCTTGGACCGGCCTCAGCGCCACGGTGCGCCCGTCGCTGGATTTCCTGCCGCTGGTGCCGTGGCTGGCGCCGTTCCTTTTCGGCATGGCCTTGGCCCGCGCGGTCGATCTCCGCGCGCTGCCCGCGCTGAGCCTGCCGGCAATGATCACATGGACCAGCCGGCACAGCCTGTCGGTCTATCTCGTGCACCAGCCGGTTCTGCTCGGGCTGATCTGGCTCGCGACCCGCCTCGGCTGAGCCGGTCAGGGCGGCTCGGCTCACATCACACAGTCGCGCGCGTCAAGTTCCTGCACAGGGTCGTCGGCCGCGCAGGGCTCGCCGGACAGCGGGTAGCTGTCCTGGCCTTCGCAGGCGGCAAGGGTGATGAGCGCGGCAAGCGCCAGCAGCATGGCAAGGGGTTTCATGGCTCCGTCTCCTCCACTTGGGCGGCTCCGAGCCTCGCGCGCCACAGCTTCGGGGTCGCTGTTCCAATTCTACGCCCCCAAAGACGCTATGGCGATGGTTTTCTTTGCCTCTTCCCGGGCCAGAGGGCGGCGAGAGCGCTTGACAGGGCGGGGCCCGAGGGGCCTTAGCATGGGGCCATGTTCGGCTTCAGGGATATCGAGATCATCCGCTCCGTGGTGCGCCATGGCGGGTTTCGCGCGGCGGCGGATGCCACCGGGCTGGCGCAGTCGGCGATCTCGCGCCGCATCCGCCATCTCGAGGACCGCATGGGCATCACCATCTTCGAGCGCGCCGGGCGCGGCGTGCGGCTGAGCGCCACCGGGCGCCGGCTCGTCGACGAGGCCGAGGTGCTGATCGCGCAGCGCGACCGCATCCTCGAGGAGCTGACGCAGGGGGTGATGGCCGGCGTGGTGCGGCTCGGCGTGGCCGAGACCATGACCCACACGCTGCTGCCGCGGATGCTGACCACGCTGCGCGCCCGCCACCCGATGCTGCGCTTCGAGATCTCGGTCGATACCTCCGAGCAAATGGGGCAGGCGCTGCGCGACGATGCGCTCGACGTGGTCATCATGCTGCGCGACCAGGCGCCTCGCGGCATCGCGCTGACGCCGCTGCCGCCGGTCAGCATGGGCTGGTTCGTCTCGCCCGAGCACTTCACCCTGCCGAGCCCGGCGGGGATCGACGACCTTGCGGCGCTGCCCATCGTCTCCTTTCCCAAGACCACCATCCCGCACCGGCAGGTGCTCGAGGTGATGACCGCAGGACGTCGCAAGCCCGCGACAGTGCATGGCTCGGCCTCGCTCGCCACCATGGTCAACCTCGTGCAGCAGGGATTCGGCATTGGGACGATTCCGCACGATATCGTCGCCGCCTGGCCGCAGATCCTGCTGCAGGAGATCGACGTGCTGCCCGAAGCGAAACTCCCACCGCTCGAGTTCGTGATCTGCCATGATCCTGAAAGGAATGAGGAAATCGGGCGTGAGGTGACGCGGGCAGCGGTCGAGGCTGGGTATGGCTGATCTTCTGAGGAGATCGGTTCTGGGTGAAATCGACCTATTGATCTAATCGGTTACTCTGCGGAATGCTCTGGGGAACTGGAGAATTGCCATGACCGATCAAACCCGCGCCATCTCGTCTCCCAAGGACCTGCGTGCCCGCATCCGCGAGGGCCGTTTCACCGGCCCGACCGCCGGCCACGGCGGCGAGGCGCTGCAGGCCAACCTCGTGATGCTGCCCGGCGAGGACGCGCAGGAATTCCTGCGCTTCTGTCAGGCCAACCCGCGGCCCTGTCCGCTTCTGGCGGTGGGCGAGCCGGGCGATCCGTCGCTGCCGACACTGGGCGATATCGACCTGCGCCACGACGTGCCGCGCTACCGGGTGTGGCGCGATGGCGAACTGGTGGCCGAGCCCACCGACATCGCCGATCTCTGGACCGATGACATGGTGTCCTTCGCGCTGGGCTGCTCGTTCAGCTTCGAGGATGCGCTGACCCGCGCAGGCATTCCCGTCCGCCACCAGGACGCGGGCCGCAACGTGCCGATGTACCGCACCAACCTCGCGACCCGGCCCGCCGGGCGCTTCTCGGGGCCGCTCGTCGTCAGCATGCGGGCGATGCCCGCCGCCGATGCCATCGAGGCGATCTCGATCTGCGAGCGTTTCCCGCTGGCGCATGGCGCGCCGGTGCATCTGGGCGACCCGTCGCAAATCGGCATCGAAGACATCGATGCGCCCGATTACGGCGATGTGCCCGACATCCGTCCCGGCGACATTCCCGTGTTCTGGGCCTGCGGGGTGACGCCGCAGGCGGCGATCACCGCCGCCAAACCCGCCCTCGCGATCACCCATGCGCCGGGGCACATGCTGGTCACCGACATCCCGTCGAGCCACGCGGAACGCCGCCTCACCGGGGTGCACCCGGCCTGAGGCCGCAACAAACAAGAACCAAACACGATCCAACCCAACAGGAGACTCCCCATGAAAAAGACCATGATGACCGCAATGACCGCCGCGCTGCTGGCCGGTCCGGCGCTCGCACAGGAAGAGCTCGCCGTGGTCGGCAGCTGGTCCAGCCTGCCGCTCTACAAGCAGTTCACCACGCCGTTCTGGACCGAAGCGCTCCCCGAGATGACCGGCGGCGCCTTCACCGCGCAGCTGACCAGCTTTGACCAGATGGGCATCGCGGGCGCAGACGTCTACCGGATGCTGGGCGACGGCGTGTTCCACGTCGGCCAGACCGTGGCCGACTACACCGTGGGCGACGCGCCCGAGCTCGAGGGGCTCGACGTGCCGCTCGTCGCCACCTCTGCCGACGAGGCGCAGGCCATGGTCGAGGCGGCCCGCCCGATGGTCGAGGACATCATGCGCGACCGCTTCAACTCGGAAGTGCTGGGCATCGCGCCGTACCCGCCG
>NZ_JBYNAH010000184.1:0-10754 GCF_059781815.1 Salipiger sp.
CCGCCATCCTCCTGGAAACTGTCCTGACCGTAGCCGATCCCGAAGTAGTAGGTGTCGTCGCCATCCTTGCCGTCGACGGTATCGTCCCCGAACCCGCCATCGAGCGTGTCCGCCCCGTCGCCGCCGTCGAGCGTGTCGTTGCCGGCATCGCCATAGATCGTGTCGTTGCCAAGCCCGCCGACGAGGCTGTCATTGCTGCCGTCGCCGGGGATCGCCTCGAACTGCAGGTCGGTGACCCAGATGCCCTGCTGGCCGGACAGGCCGTTCGAATAGATGATCTCGACCGAAGAGACCGGTCCCGAGATCTGCACCAGCACCGAGCCGCCGGAATCGGAGGGATCGTCGGTGACCTGATTGGCGGTGACGGTGTTGCCCGAGACGGTATCGCCGCCAGACGGCGTCAGGGTCACCGTGACCGCGTTGCCGTCGGCGTCGTAGGCGTTGACGGTGACGATATCGAGGTGGTTCGCGTCGATCCAGTCGATGTCGTTGATGCGGAAGGTGAGGTTCTGCACCGCATCGTCGGCGCCAGAACCGCTGGCGGCGGTGAAGTCGATCGTGGTGGTCGAGGTGGCGCCGTCGCCGGTCCCGGAGAGCAGCAGCGCGTGGGTGGTCGAGAAGGTCTCGCCGGCATCGCGGTACTGGGTGAAGTCGGTGTCGACTTCGAAGATCGGGGCGTTGTCGCCGTCGCTGGCGAACGAGAAGGTGACGTCGACATCGCCGGTGGTCTGGGTGAAGCCGGCGGAGACATCGGTGTTGTTGGCACCGACATTTTCCCACGACATGGTCTCGACCGGACGGGCGAGGCTGCCGTAGTCGCCATAGATCAGGTCATCGCCGCTGCCACCGTCGATGGTGTCGCTGCCCATGCCGCCATAGGCGGTGTCGTTGCCATTGCCTGCGACGATGCTGTTGTGGTTGCCAAGGCTGTTGCTGTCGACCTGGTCGCCGTCCGCATCGACAAAGGCAAGGTCGATGACGTCATCGCCGCTGGTGCCGTCGATCACGCCATCGGTCGTGATGTCCTCGTACTCGGCATAGGTGAAGGCGGCATCGCCGGCAGCGGCGTTGGAGTCGCTGTCATAGGCCACGACTTCGTAGCTGCGCCCGGCGACAAGCGGTTGCTCGGACAGGGTGTAATTGCCCGCGGCATCGCCGCTCTGGGTTTCGAAGAGCACGACCTGGAAGGTTTCGCCGGTGACCGTGTCGCGGACGGTCCAGACGTCCTCGGCCTCGACGGCGCTGCCGGTGGAGGTGCCGGAGGTGGTGGTGACATCGGCGGTCGCGGTCTCGCCGCCGCCTGTGTTGTCATCGAGGGTCTGGCCTTCGATTCCACCTTCGTTGTCGGTGATGACCGCGGTGCCCTGACGCGTCGCAGGGCCGTTCCAGACGAAGGTCTGGCCGTTCGTTGTCGGGATGGTGCCGGTTGGGTCGAATAGATAGAAATCGACCGTATACGTCGCCATGAATACTGCCCCACTCGTACTCGAAACGGCCCGCTTGAACGCGGGTCTCTGCCTCCTCGCCCGCGCACATGCGGGTCGGCCTTCTTATTTGGCGGCAAATGTGACGACAATGTGGCGAGAAAAGATTTCTTGCCGATGTATCATAGGATTACCACGCGGCAGCTCGGCGCCGTGCGGGGCGCTTTGCCGGTGGCACCCGGGCGGTGCCGTGGCTTAGGTGGCGAATGGCACCGAATGCGACAGGGGCAGGCTGCGATGGCGGGTGCCGGTGAGGTCGAAGAGCGCATTGGCGAGCGCCGGGGCCGCGGGCGGGGTGCCGGGCTCTCCGATTCCGCTGATCCAGCGCTGGGTCTCGAGGATGCGGGTCTCGACCTTCGGCATCTGCGGCAGGCGCAAGGCGTCGTAGTCGTAGAAGTTTTCCTGATCGGCCGCGCCGTCCGTGAAGGTGATCTCGCCCATCATCGCCGCCGAAAGCCCGTAGACCAGCCCGCCCACAAGCTGCTGGTCGATGATGCCGGGATCGAGCGCCACGCCCACATCCGCCGCCATCCAGGCGCGCGGGATGCGGATGCCGCCGTCGCTCTCGGCCACCTCGATGACGCAGGCCACCGGCGTGCCGAAGCTGAAGCACATGGCGACGCCGCGCCCGGTGCCCTCGGGTTTCTCGGGCCAGCCGGACATCTCGCGCACCGCCTCGAGCACGCGGGCGGCGGGGCGCCAGGCCTCGCGTGCCAGCGCGAGGCGGAACTCGAGCGGGTCGGCGCCGGCGGCGTGGGCCATCTCGTCGAGGAAACTCTCGTGGAAGAAGCCGTTGTAGCTGTTGCCGACCGAGCGCCAGAACCCCACCGGCACCTTCAGATCGGGCGCGATATGGCCGCGGGCGCGGGCGTTTGGGATCGCATAGGGCTGGTTCCAGAGCCCTTCCACGTGGACCTTGTCCGGCCCCGGCGGGGCGAAGCCCATCCAGCGCTCGAGCGCCTGCCGTGAGGTCGAGGGGCCGGCGACGGCGGCGTCGAAGAGCAGGGCCTGGCCGTCCTTCACCGCACCGCGCATCCGCGCGATGGCGGCGGGGCGGTAGAAATCGTGGGCCATGTCCTCTTCGCGCGACCAGGTGGTCATCACGGGGGTGCCGGGCAGGGCCATGGCGACGCGGGTGGCGAGGACCGAGAAATCGAGCTCGCCACGGCGCCCGAAGCCGCCGCCCATCAGCGTGGTGTGCACCGTGACGCGGCTTTCGGGCAGCCCGGCGGCATCGGCGCAGGCGCTGCGGGTGAAGGTGGGCAGCTGGTTGCCGGACCAGAGCTCGAGCCCATCGGCGGTGATATGGGCGGTGGCGTTGAGCGGCTCCATGGTGGCATGCGCCAGGAAGGGCACGCGGTATTCGGCGGTGATCTCGGAGGCGCCGTCGGGCAGGCTGTCGGTGTCGCCGCGGTCGAGCAGCGTGCTGTCCGGGGCGCGCTCGAAGGCGGCCTCGATCTCGGCCAGGATGGCGTCGGTGGTCTCGGGATAGGGCGCGGCGGCCCAGTCGATCTCGATGGCGTCGACCGCCTGCTGCGCCAGCCAGGTGTTGGTGGCGATGACGGCGACGCCGTCGCCGAGATCGACGATTTTCTCGACGCCGGGCATGGTCTCTGCCGCCTCGGCATCGAAGCGCAGCATGCCGGCGCGGCGGGGGGACATGCGGATCGCGGCAAATCGCAGCCCCTCGGGGCGCACATCGATGCTGTACTGCGCCGTGCCGGTGGATTTCGCCACCATGTCGAGCCGCGGCAGCGGGGTGCCGAGCAGTTTCCACTCGGACCGATCGCGCAGCAGCACCTCTCGGGGAGCGTGGTAGCGCGCCTCGGAGGCGAGCTCGGGATAGGGAATGCGCTGCCCGCCGGGGCCGATCACCGCGCCGTCTTCCGTGGTCAGCAGCTCCGGGTCGGTGTCGAGCCGCGCAGCGGCGGCGGCCTTGAGCATCTCGCGGGCGGCGGCGCCGGCGGCGCGCATGCGCTCGAAGCCGTCCTTCATCGCGGTCGAACCGCCGGTGACCTGCATCCTCAGCGGCTTGCCCAGCGTGCCCATGGCTTCGCCCACCGCGTGCTGGAAGGCGCTCTTGCCATAGGCCGGGCCGGGGGCGTTCTCGGCCATCAGGGCGCTGTTGTAATAGGCCTGCGCAGGCGGCCCGTGCAGCACCCGGACCTGATCCCAGGCGAGGTCCATCTCCTCGGCGATCAGCGCAGCCCAAGTGGTCTGGGTGCCCTGTCCCATCTCAGCGCGGGGCGCAATCAGCGTGACGCCCTCGCGGTCGATCAGGACGAAGGGGTTGAGCGCGGTCTCGTCATGCGCGGGGCGCAGCGGGTTGGTGCCGGGGCTGCGCAGGTACCAGACCCCGAGTGCCACGCCGCCGGCGATGGCCACGGAGCCGAAGAGAAAGCTGCGGCGGGCGAGGGTGCCGAGACGCGACATGGCTCAGCTCTCCATGCCGGCGGCGGTACGGATCGCGGCGCGGATGCGGGGATAGGTGCCGCAGCGGCAGAGGTTGCCGGCCATGGCGGCCTCGATGGCCGCATCGTCGGGCTGCGGGGTTTCGGCGAGCAGCGCTGCGGCCTGCATGATCTGGCCCGACTGGCAATAGCCGCACTGCGCCACCTGGTGGTCGATCCAGGCCTGCTGGAGTTTCGAGAGCGCCTCGGGCGTGCCCAGCCCCTCGATGGTGGTGACCGCGCCCCAGACATCGCCGAGCGCCACCTGGCAGGCGCGTACCGCCTCGCCGTCGATCTGCACCGTGCAGGCGCCGCAGGCGGCGACGCCGCAGCCATACTTGGTGCCGGTGAGGTTCAGCGCGTCGCGCAGAACCCAGAGCAGGGGAACCTCGCCTGGCAGATCGACCTCGTGCGCGGTTCCGTTGACGGTGAGCGTGGTGGGCATCGCGGCCTCCCTTGCCGGGTGCTTTCGCGGGCAGTGTCGTGGAAGCTGCGCGGCGCGTCAATTCAGGCAGGGCGTGACGCTGCGATGCTTGCGAAGCGGAGCGCCTGCGGCGCGCAGGTCATGTCGCCTTGCGGCCCGTCGGGCCGCCGTCTCCGCGGGCTTGGCTGGCGTGACGCTATTGCCGCAGGGGCGGTGCGGGTGGTTTGGGGCGGGGTTTGAGTATTTGAGACGTAGAGAAGGGCTGGAGCGGCGCGCTTGCCCTGGGGCGTGCGGGTGGTGAGGGAGGGCCGGTGAGTATTTGGGACGTAGAGAAGACAGGGGCGCAGTGCCTGCGGTTGGGCTTGAGGGACGGGATGGGCTGCGCGGCGTTTGGGGCCGCGCAGGGGAAGGGTCAGGTGACGCGTTTGCGGCGCTGGTATTTCGGGTGGTCCCAGAGCGCGCCGCGCAGCACGCGGGCCAGCACCTCGACCGCTTCGTGGATCTCGGCCTCGCCGATATAGAGCGGCGTGATGCCGAAGCGCAGGATGTCGGGGGCGCGGAAATCGCCCACCACGCCGAGATCGATCAGCGCCTGCATGATGGCGTAGCCATGCTCGGAGCGGAACGAGACCTGACTGCCGCGGGCGGCGTTGTCGCGCGGGGTGGCGAGGCGCAGGCCGGGGCAGTGGGTCTCGACTTCCTCGATCATCAGGCCGGTGAGCGCCAGCGAGCGCTTGCGCAGCTTGGCCATGTCGACCCGGTCCCAGATGTCGAGCGCGGCGTCGAGCGCCGCCATCTGCAGCACCGGCGGGGTGCCGACGCGCATGCGCTCGATGCCCTCGCCGGGGCGGTAGCCCTGCTCGAAGGCGAAGGGCGAGGCATGACCGAGCCAGCCGGCGAGCGCCGGGTCGGCCTCCTCGGCGTGCTCTGGCGCGATGTAGATGAAGGCCGGCGCGCCGGGGCCGGCATTGATGTACTTGTAGGTGCAGCCGACGGCGAAATCGGCCTTGCCGGCGGCAACATCGACCGGCAGGGCGCCGGCGGAATGGGCGAGATCCCAGATCGCCAGCGCGCCCATCTCATGCGCCTTGGCGGTCAGCGCCGCGACATCGTGGCGGCGGCCGGTGCGGTAATCGACTTCGGTGACCAGCAGTACCGCGACCTCGTCGGTGATCGCGTCCTCGAGCTCGTGCGGGGCGACGAGGCGCAGTTCGTGGCGATCGCCGAGCAGGCGGATGAGCCCCTCGGCCATGTAGAGATCGGAGGGGAAATTGCCGCGGTCCGAGAGGATCACCCGGCGCTCGGGGCGCAGCTGCAGCGCCGCCGCGAGGGCCTGGAAGACCTTGATCGAGAGCGTGTCGCCGACCACGGTCTGGCCCGGCGCGGCGCCGATCAGCCGGCCCAGTCGGTCGCCGAGGCGCCGGGGCATCTCCATCCAGCCGCAGGCGTTCCAGCCGCCGATCAGGTGCTCGCCCCATTCCTCGGAGAGCATGCGCTCGAGCCGGGCCGGGGTCGCCTTGGGCAGCGGGCCCAGCGAGTTGCCGTCGAGATAGATCAGCCCCAAGGGGATGTGGAACTGGTCGCGGGTCCAGGCGAAATCGGTCAAAATTCTCCTCCGGAAATCTGGATGGCCTGGCCGTCGATGCTGTCGGAGCCGGGACCGCAGAGCCAGAGCGCGGCTTGGGCGATGTCCTCGGGCGGGATCAGGCGGCCATGGGGGTTGGCGGATTGCACGAGGGCGGTGGCCGCGTCGCGGCTCAGCCCCTCGCGCTGCATGACGCGGGCGATGTTCTGCTCGACGATGTCGGTTTCGACATAGGCCGGGCAGAGCGCGTTGAAGGTGACGGGCTGGGAGAGGTGGTCGGCGGAGAGGGCGCGCATCAGGCCGACGAGCCCGTGCTTGGCGGCGACGTAAGGCGCTGCGCGCTTCATGCCTTTCACCCCGGCGATCGAGGAGATGGCGATGACGCGGCCCCAGCCGGCCCCGAGCATCGCGGGCAGCACCTCGCGGGTGGTGAGGAAGGCGCCGTCGAGATTGGCGGCGAGGCTCTCGCGCCACGCCTCGAGCGAGATGTCGGGGAACTGCGCGGGCTGCGCCAGCCCGGCATTGGCGATCAGGATCTGCACCGGGCCACGGGCGGCACTGGCGGCGGCGATGCCGTCGCGCACGGAAGCCTCGGAGGTCACGTCCATGACCTGTGGGTGCAGCGGGGGGGCTGCGGCCTCGAGCACGTCGACGCGGCGGCCGCAGATCGTCACGCTGGCGCCGGCAGAGGCCAGCGCACGCGCGATCGACAGCCCGATCCCGGTGCCGCCGCCGGTCACCAGCGCGTGTCGTCCCTCCAGCATTCTGCCCCCGTCCGATTTGGTCGCGCGACCCTGACGCGGTTTCACGTCGCAGGCAAGGTGCGGGATTGCCGCTTGTCATACCCATGCACACATGTGAATGTTTGGCGTGCATGTGGAGGAGGAGTGATCATGCGGGTTTGGACGACGATGGCGGCACTGCTGCTGGCCGGGACGGCAACGGCGCATGAGGATATCGCGGATCTTTATCCGCAGTCCGAGCTTTACAGCAAGCCGGTGGAATTCATTCCGCATGTCTGGAGCGCCATCGGCGCGACGGCGCCGCCGACCTACGAGAATTCGGGGCACAATAACAACCTGAGCTTTGTGGTGACCGGCGACGGCGTGGTGGTGATCAACGGGGGCGCCTCGGTGCGGCTGGCGCAGGCGCTGCATGACGAGATCAAGGCGGTCACCGACCAGCCCGTGAAGCTGGTGATCAACGAGAACGGGCAGGGGCACGCGGTGCTCGGCAATGCCTACTGGGCGGGGCTCGGCGTGGACGTGCTGGCGCATGAGGATGCCATCGAGGTGGTGGAGAAGGACGGCGATTTCATCCTGCAGGGTATGCAGAGATACAACCAGGACAAGGCCGAAGGCACGGTGATCTCGGTGCCCAACTTGTCCTTTTCCGACAATTACACGGTGGAGATGGGCGACGTGACGCTTGAGGTGCTGCACCTCGGTCCGGCGCATGATCCGGGCGATGTGCAGGTCTGGATCCCGCAGTGGGGCATCGTCATCGCGGGCGACATTGCCTTCCACGAGCGCATGCCGCCGATCTTTGCCGAGACCTGCACGAGCTGCTGGATCGAGACCTTCGACGGGCCGTTCACCGATCTTGGCGCGACCTATGTGATCCCCGGTCACGGGCACCCGACCAACATGGCGCAGGTGACGCGCTACACCTCGGACTACCTCAAGGATCTGCGCGCAAAGATCCGGACCCATATCGACGAGGGCGGCGATCTTGCCGGGGCGTTCTATGTCGACCAGTCGAACTGGGCGCAGCTCGACACGTTCGAGGAATTGGCGACCAAGAACGCCGGGCGGGTGTTCGAGGAGATGGAATGGGAATGAGCCCCCGCGGCGGCGGCCGGCGCTGACGAGGTCACCGCCAGACAGCAAATGTGCAAGATTGAGCGACGCCGGGCCCCTTGACCCGGCGTCGCTCTTGTCGCCTCTTGGCGCAGGGGGTGCAGAAGAAGGGCTTTGAGCGCGCGTGATACGGAAATGGATCGATATTCCGCCGGTCTGGCTGCTGGCTTTCCTATGCGTGGCCTACTGGCAGGCGCGTAACCACCCGATGGGGCTGAGCTTCGGCCCGGTCTGGGCCGATCTGCTGGGCGGGCTGCTGGTCGGAGGCGGGATCCTTCTGGCGCTGCTGGCCGTGATGGAACTGCGGCGCAGCCGGACCAGTTTCATGCCGCACGAGGAGGCGGCGCAGCTGGTCACCGGCGGTGTCTTCAAGCTGACGCGGAACCCGATCTACGTGGGCGATGTGATGATCCTGCTCGGGATGATCCTCGCTCTCGATGCGGTGCTGTCGCTGGTGCTGCTTCCGATCTTTGTATGGGTTGTGGAAAAGCGCTTCATCGAGAAAGAAGAGATGCGCTTGCAGCGAAAGTTTGTTGCGCGTTACGTCAAGTACTCGCAACAAACGAGAAGGTGGCTTTAAATTCGTGGCTGAATGTGATTAACCGGCGCGACGACATTGTGAGCGGCGGGTCTGCACGGTAGACCCGGTGCCATATGGTATGTGCCGCAACGTAATAGAGTACCAGAACGGAATACCTCAGGAACCAAGGGGGGTCACAGACGTGAAGATCGGAACGCCAAAGGAATTGGCGGCAGGAGAAAACCGGGTCGCGATGACGCCGGAGTCGGCACTGCAGCTGCAGAAGCTCGGCTACGAATGTGTCATCGAGACCGGTGCCGGCGTGAAGGCAGGCTTTGCTGACGCCGCCTATGAAGAGGCCGGTGTCACCGTCGTCGACGGGCCGGACGCGCTCTGGTCGCAGGCCGACATCATTGCCAAGGTGCAGCCGCCGAGCGACGAGGAAGTCGGTCGCCTGAGCGCCGACAAGACGCTGATCTCGTTCTTCTGGCCGGCCCAGAACGAAGCGCTGATGAAAGAGGCGGCCGACAAGGGCGCCAGCGTCATCGCCATGGACATGGTGCCGCGCATCAGCCGCGCCCAGAAGATGGACGCGCTGAGCTCGATGGCCAATATCGCGGGCTACCGCGCGGTGATCGAGGCGGGCAACAATTTCGGCCGCTTCTTCACCGGCCAGGTGACCGCCGCCGGCAAGGTGCCGCCCGCCAAGGTGCTGATCGTCGGCGCCGGTGTGGCCGGCCTTGCCGCCATCGGCACCGCGACCTCGCTGGGCGCCATCACCTATGCCTTCGACGTGCGCCCGGAAGTGGCCGAGCAGGTCGAGTCAATGGGTGCCGAGTTCGTCTATCTCGACTTCGAGGAAGAACAGGCGGACGGTGCGAGCTCCGGCGGCTATGCCTCTGTTTCTTCGCCGGAATTCCGCGAAGCGCAGCTGGCCAAGTTCCGCGAGCTGGCGCCCGAGATGGACATCGTCATCACCACGGCGCTGATCCCCAACCGCGAGGCGCCCGAGCTCTGGACGCCGGACATGGTCGCGGCGATGAAGCGCGGCTCGGTGATCATCGACCTTGCGGCGGAAAAGGGCGGCAACTGCAAGCTCACCGTCAAGGACGAGAAGATCGTCACCGACAATGGCGTGACCATCGTCGGCTACACCGACTTCCCCTCGCGCATGGCGACCCAGGCCTCGAGCCTCTACGCCACCAACATCCGCCACATGATGACCGACCTGACGCCCGAGAAGGACGGCACGGTCAATCACAACATGGAGGATGACGTCATCCGCGGCGCGACCATCGCGCACAAGCATGACGTGACCTGGCCGCCGCCGCCGCCGAAAACCAAGGCGATCGCGGCGCAGAAGCCCAAGGAGAAGGCGCCCGAGCTGACGCCGGAAGAGAAGCGTGCGGCGGAAGTGGCGGCGTTCAAGGCGCAGACCAAGCAGCAGGTCACCCTGCTGGGCATCGGCGGCGTGCTGCTGCTGGCGGTGGGCCTCGTGGCGCCCGCGAGCTTCATGCAGCACTTCATCGTCTTCGTGCTGTCGGTCTTCGTCGGCTTCCAGGTGATCTGGAATGTCAGCCACTCGCTGCACACCCCGCTGATGGCCGTCACCAACGCCATCTCCTCGATCATCATCCTCGGCGCGCTGATGCAGATCGGCTCGGGCTCGTGGCTGGTGATCCTCCTCGCCGCCGTTTCGGTCTTCATGGCCGGCATCAACATCTTCGGCGGTTTCATGGTCACACGGCGCATGCTCGCCATGTTCCAGAAGTCGTAAGGGGAGGCCAGAGACATGGAATTCGGATTCACCACGGCGGCCTATGTGGTCGCGGCTGTCCTCTTCATCCTCTCGCTCGGCGGCCTCTCGGGGCAGGAGAGCGCGAAACGCGCCGTCTGGTACGGCATCGTCGGCATGGCGCTGGCGGTGTTCGCGACACTGATCGGGCCCGGCTCGGGCCTCTGGATCCTCTCGATCCTCCTGATCGCGGCCGGTGGCATCATCGGCATCTACGTGGCCAAGAAGGTCGAGATGACCGAGATGCCGCAGCTTGTCGCGGCGATGCACTCGCTCGTCGGTCTCGCAGCGGTGTTCGTGGGTTACAACGCGCATTTCACCATGAAGGCCGTGACCGGCCCGAATGCCGCCGAGGCGCATGGCGCCTTCGCGGAGCTGGTGGCGCACAAGGCCCCGGTCGAGCTCAGCATCCTCTCGGTCGAGCTGTTCCTCGGCGTGTTCATCGGCGCCATCACCTTCACCGGCTCGGTCATCGCCTATGGCAAGCTGGCCGGCAAGGTGAGCTCGGCGGCCAAGAAGCTGCCCGGCGGCCACATCCTGAACGCGGCGGCGGCGGTGATCTCGCTGCTCTGCCTGTTCTGGTACATGGGCACCGGCGGCTTCTTCCCGCTGTTCCTGATGACGCTCTGCGCGCTGT
>NZ_JBYNAH010000385.1:0-2186 GCF_059781815.1 Salipiger sp.
CAGATCATGACGCTGGAAAGCTGGTCGATGGGCATCGTGCGCCCGGTGATGGAGGTGCATCCCGAGGCCTGGCTGTTCTTCGTGCCCTTCATCCTGATCACCACCTTCGCGGTGGTGAACCTCGTGGTCGGCCTGATCGTGAACTCGATGCAGGAGGCCCACGCGGTCGAGGAGGTTGCCGCCACCGAGGATTACCGTGAGCAGGTCATTCAGCGGCTGGCCGCCATCGAGGCCCGGCTCGACGAGCGGCGCTGACAGGCGCTGCATGCCGCACTAGGCTAGCTGCAACGCAGGGCAGGAGGGCCAGATGCCGAAATTCACCGAGACCACCGCGCGGCGCGAGACCGGCGACGGCGCCTGCGGCCCCTTCGAGGCGGTGCTGTTCAGCGACAGCGGCGGGCTGAGCCAGTTCGGCGCCTTCCTCGAGACCCTTCAGCCGGGGTCGCGCAGCTCGATCCGCCACTGGCACTCGGACGAGGACGAGATGCTCTACATGCTCGAGGGCACGCTGACCGTGCACGAAGGCGCCGAGACCTACACCATGTCGCCGGGCGAGGTCGCGACCTTCAAGGCCGGCGTTCCCGAGGGGCATTATGCCGAAAACGCCAGCGGCGCGCAGGTGCGCTACCTTGTCATCGGCACCCGGGCAGAACGTGACGTGGTGACCTATCCCGAAGCCGACCGGGTGCTGCGCCTGCGCCGCGATCCCGACACCCAGGAGATTGTCGAGCGCGGCTACACCACGCTGGGCGGCGCGCCGGCGGATTCGCCCTACGGCGATTGATCCCGCGCCGGCGGTTGCCTTGGCGCAGGGGCGCGGCTAGACCGCTGCCATGCGGATCATCGAGAACATCATCAGCGACCGGGGCTCGAAATACGCCGTCTCCGGCGCGCCCTGCCGTTCCGAGGACGAGGCCAAGGCGCTGATCAAGGAGCTCTGTCGCAAGAAGAAGTTCGCCAAGGCCACCCACAACACCTGGGGCCTGCTGACGGCCGAGGGGCCGGTCAAGAACGACGATGGCGAAAGCGGCGCCGGCATGGTCATCCTGCGCATGCTGGAGCGCGAGGCGCTGCTGGATCACCTGGTGGTGGTGACACGCTGGTATGGCGGCAAGCATCTCGGCGGCGACCGCTTCCGCCATGTTCAGGAGGCGGTGCGGATCTATCTCGAGGATCTGCGCGGCTAGGCGCCCGCACTGCCCCCGCCGCGCGCCTGCAGGCGCGCGCCGTCGAGCAGCAGCCCGACCCGGTGCATGATGGCGTCGACGCAGGCCTCGCGCGGTTCGTCGCGATAGACCGCCGGGCGCAGGCCGAAGCTGTAGATCGCGTAGATCGCGTCGATCAGGCTCCAGATCTCGGCCTCGTCAAGCGAGACCAGATCCGCATCGCCATGCAGGATATTGGCGATCGGCGTCAGCGCTTGCACCAGCTGGGCGCGGTTGCGGTCCTCGGTCTCGCGCGGCCATTGCCAGTAATAGGCCTGCATCACCGCCATCAGCTGGGTGTCCTCGAGATCGTGCTCGGCATACATGGCAAGAACCCAGCGCAGCCGCTCCAGCGTGCTGCCCTCGTCCGGCAGCTCGGCCTCAAGCACGGCGATCTGGGCATCGTTGTTCTCGTGTATCAGCTCGTAGAGCAGCCCGGCCTTGGAGTGGAAATGCACGTTGATCATCGCGTGGGTGACCCCGGCCTCGCGGGCGATCTCGGTCACCGAGACGTCGTGATAGCCGTATTCGCGAAACAGCCGTCGCGCCGCCGCCATCAGCCGCGCCTTGGTCGCAGCGCTCTGCCTGTCCTTCTGAGTGAGGCGGCCGCGCCGGGGAGAATGCTGATCGTTCGGCATCAAACACGCCCGTACATGTGCAAAATCAAAACCATACGGATGCAATGGTAGCACTAACGCAAACAATGTAAATAAAAATGTCACCAAAATGTTGACGCTGTTTACTTCGCTCCCTATATCCGTAGCGGCTCGAACGTGCGGCTAGGGAGTACGCGCGATGGATAGATTCAGTGAGATGAGGGCTTTCGCCCAGGTCATGGAACAGCGCTGCTTCAGCAGTGCTGCAGAAACACTCGGCTTGTCGAAGGGCTCGGTGTCGAAACAGGTGGCGTCGCTCGAACGGCGTCTCGGCCTGTCGTTGTTCGAACGGACGACGCGGCAGGTGACACCGACCGACGAGGGG
>NZ_JBYNAH010000386.1:0-2186 GCF_059781815.1 Salipiger sp.
GACAGAGACCGAGCTGGCCGAGATGATCAGAGCCGCGAGCGGCCCGCTGAGAGTGCGCGGCGGCGGCACACGTTCGGTGGGGCGCAGCGCCGGGGAGGCGCTGGAGACCGGCGGGCTGTCGGGCATCGTGCTGCACGAGCCGGGCGCGCTGACGCTGGTGGCGAAGGCGGGCACGCCGCTGGCCGAGATCGAGGCGGCGCTCGAGGCCGAGGGCCAGCGGCTGGCCTTCGAGCCGATGGATCATCGCGGGCTCTTGGGCACGCAGGGCACGCCGACGATCGGCGGCGTGGCGGCGGCGAATGTCTCGGGGCCGCGCCGGGTGCAGGCCGGGGCCTGCCGGGATTTCATGCTGGGCGTGCGCTTCGTCGACGGCACGGGCCGGGTGGTGAGCAATGGCGGCCGGGTGATGAAGAACGTCACCGGCTACGACCTCGTCAAGCTGATGGCGGGGAGCTGGGGCACGCTGGGCGTAATGACGGAGATCGCCTTCAAGGTGCTGCCGAAACCGGCGGCGACGGCGACGCTGGTGATGGCCGGACTGAGCCCGGAGGAGGCGATGCCGGTGCTGTCGCAGGCGCTGGGATCGCCGTTCGACGTGAGCGGGGCGGCGCATCTGCCCCAGGGGCCCGAGGGCGGGCCGCTGACGCTGGTGCGAATCGAGGGCTTTGCCGACTCGGTGGCCTATCGCAGCGGGCGGCTCTCGGAGCTTTTCGCGCGCCACCACCCGCAGGTCGAGACCGATGCAGAGCGCTCGGCAGCGCTGTGGAAGGCGGTGCGCGATGTCGAGCCGTTTCACGGGAAGCCGGGCGATGTCTGGCGGATCTCCTGCACGCCGTCGGAGGCGCCGGAGCTGGCGGCGCGGCTGGGCGCGGAGGCGCTGGTCTTCGACTGGGGCGGCGGGCTGATCTGGGCGCTGCTGCCCAAGGGCAGCGACGCGCGGAACCTGCTCGGCAGCGGCTTCCGCGGCCATGCCACGGCGGTGCGCGCTGGCGGCGATGTGCCGACCTTCCAGCCCGAGCCGGCGCCGGTGGCGGCGCTGAGCGCCGGGCTCCGGGCGCGTTTCGACCCGAAGGGCCTTCTGAACCCCGGGCTGATGGCATGAGCGCCGCCACCTTCATCGCCTTCGCGCTGTGCTTTGTCGCGGGACCGCTGCTCTATGCGCTGCTTCTGCGGCTGGGCGGTGGCCTCACGCCACTGCTTGCGCTGGCCCTGGCGGTGGTGGCGAGCGCGCTTCTGGCGCTGGTGCTGCAACCCAACGCTCCGGCACCCTCGCTGGCGTTGCTCTGGCTGTCGTGGGTGCTGGCGGTGGCGATGGTCGCGCTTGTCTTGCGCCGCCCCATGACCGCCCCCGCCCCGCGCCGCGCCGTCGCGATCCTTGGCCTCTGCGCCACTCCCCTTCCCTGGTTCGGGCTTGCCACCGCCCGGCTGATGACCTCCTGAGAGCCCCATGCAGACCCATTTCACCGACCAGCAGCTTCAAGACCCCGGCACCCAGCGCGCCAACGAGATTCTGCGCGCCTGCGTGCATTGCGGCTTCTGCACCGCCACTTGCCCGACCTACCAGGTGCTGGGTGACGAGCTCGACAGCCCGCGCGGCCGGATCTACCTGATCAAGGACATGCTCGAGAACGAGCGGGTGCCGGACGAAAAGACCGTCAAGCACGTGGATCGCTGCCTGAGCTGCCTCGCCTGCATGACCACCTGCCCGTCGGGAGTGCATTACATGCACCTCGTCGATCACGCCCGCGCCTATATCGAGCAGAACTACAAACGCCCCTGGAGCGACCGCGCGCTGCGCTGGCTGCTGGCGCGGATCATCCCCTACCCGACGCGCTTTCGCGCCGCGCTCGTGGGCGCCAAGATCGGCCGGCCCTTCGCCCGGCTGATGCCCGACCCGCGCCTGCGCGCCATGCTCGAGATGGCGCCAAAGTCGATCCCGCCGGTGAGCCGCAACGACGACCCGCAGAGCTTTGCCCCCAAGGCGCCGCGCGCCAAGCGGGTGGCGCTGATGACCGGCTGCGCGCAGAAGGCGCTCAACACCGATATCAACGATGCCACCATCCGGCTGCTCACCCGGCTGGGCTGCGAGGTGGTGGTGGCCAAGGGCGCGGGCTGCTGCGGGGCGCTGACCCATCACATGGGCAAGACCCGCGCAAGCCACGCCACCGCGGCGAAAAACATCCGCG
>NZ_JBYNAH010000185.1:0-10570 GCF_059781815.1 Salipiger sp.
TCCCCGCATCCGCCACCGCCGCACGGAAGGTCGTCTCCGACCATCCATCGAAGGCAACTTGTGTCCGCGCCGCGTCTAGCAGGCGCCCGGCTGCATCGTCCGTCATGGGCCTCTCCTTCGACTCAATAGAGTTTCTAGACCCTAGACAATTTAGACCGGCCTTGCTATAGGGCCACCTCCTGCAATTCCTTGCAACTCAAACTTAGAAAGGTGGTGAAAACCACATGCAGGTTAGTGTTCGCGACAACAATGTCGATCAGGCGCTCCGTGCCCTGAAGAAGAAGCTGCAGCGCGAAGGCGTGTTCCGTGAAATGAAGCTCAAGCAACATTTCGAGAAGCCGTCCGAGAAGAAAGCGCGCGAGAAGGCCGAGGCCATCCGCCGTGCCCGCAAGCTGGCACGCAAGAAAGCCCAGCGCGAAGGTCTCCTCTGAGCCCTTTGCCACGGATTTTCCGGCGCAGGTCAGGCAGCTGACCTTCCAACACCAGAAGACGACGACCCCCGGGGCCCTGCCTTTCGGGGGTTTGTCATGTCCGGATCCCGAACCGCTCCTCCGCCCTTGCGGGCGTCCTCGCAGCCGCGTGGCGAGAGCTGCCGACTTTGCCCGGCATCGCGCCGACGGCAACTTCCGGCCAGCCTCCGGCGGGAGTATTTTTGACGAAGAGAAGACAGGAGCGCGCACGCCTTCTCTGGTTCCGAAATACCTCGGGGGTGAATTGGCCCACCGGGCCAAGAGGGGGCCGCGCCCCCCTCCCCGCCCTGACCCGGCGAAGACGGGACCGGGCTAATCCTGCGCAGCCCGTAGGGCTGCTCCGCTTCGACATCGCCGAAAATAAAATGCCCCCGGCGAGGTGACCGGGGGCAGGGCTCTGGAGGTCCGCCCGGATCTTCGCCGGTGCGGTCTTGAACCGTCAGGGCCTCAGCTCGGCCCGATCATGAAACAGGTCACCTGCCGGGCCTGCAGCCGGCGGCAGGCAAGGTCCGCGGTCTCGCGGCTCAGCCCCATGAAGTTCGCGTCATAGCCCGAGCTGCGGCCGACCACCTTGCGCAGCGAGCCGTCGAGCGTCGAGGTCTCCATCAGCGCGGTCTTCAGCAGCACCTTCTCGGCGGCGTAGCGGCTGGGATAGCGGCCCACGTTGATGCCCCAGTGTCGCCCGCCCGAGGTCGAGAGCCGGGTCACGACCTCCTGCGTTTCCTGCGCCGGCGCCGATACCGGCACTGCCTGCGTTCCGGCGGGGGCCGCCGACGCGGCGGCCAGCAGGATGCCCTGCGGACGGCGCACCGGCTTGATCGACGCGTTGGGCGCCACGTCGGAGGCATCCGCGGCGGGGACCGCTTCGGCGATCTCGACCTCCGAGACGGCGCTCTCCTCGGCAGTCTGCACCTTGGCCAGCACGGTCTCGATGTCGCTCTCGACGCTGGCCACCAGCGGCGCGACCTCGGCGCTCGAGGCGCCCGGGCGCGATTGCGGCCGCAGACTGCGGGTGACCGCGGCCGAGACCACGCGGATGGTCTTGCCGCGCGCCCCGTCCGGCGAGGGATCGGCGCTGCGTGCGACTTCGACCGCACCGAGCCCGCTGTTGCCGAGATAGCGCGGCTTGCCCGGCGCACGCAGCGCGACGCGGGTCTTGGCGCGCTTGAAGCCGAGGTCCATCAGCTCCGCCACCTTGGCGTTGCGCGATGCGGTGGAGCGTCCGCCGAACACCGTGGTGATCACCCGCTCGCTGCCGCGCTCGGCCGAGGCCACGAGGTTGAAGCCGGCGGCGCGGGTGTAGCCGGTCTTGATCCCGTCGGCACCCTTGTAGGCGCCAAGGAAGCGGCGGTTTGTGTTGTAGACCTCGTGCATGCCGGCATGGGTCGTGATGCGCGAGAACAGGTTATAATACTGCGGGTAGTCGTAGATCATGTGCCGCCCGAGCAGGGTCATGTCGCGCGCGGTCGACATGTGACCGGTCTCGGTCAGGCCGTTGGCGTTCTTGAACGTGGTGCGGCTCATGCCGATCGCCTTGGCGGTGCGGTTCATCCGCCGCGCGAAGGCCGCTTCGCTGCCTGCGATGGCCTCGCCGATCGCCGTGGCCGCGTCGTTGGCGGATTTCACCGCCGCCGCGCGCACCAGGTAGCGCAGCTTGATCTTCTGCCCGGCCCGGAGGCCCAGCTTGGAGGGCGGCTCGGCCGCCGCGTTGCGCGACACGGTAACTTCCGTGTCCATGGTGATCTCGCCGTGCTCGACCGCCTCGAAGGCGATGTAGAGCGTCATCATCTTGGTCAGCGAGGCCGGGTGCAGCGGAGTGTCGGCATTCTCGGAATGCAGCACCTCGCCGGATCTGGCATCCATCACCATCGCCGCGTAGGGCGCAGCCATGGCGCTCATCGGTGCAACGATGAGGAGCCAGAAAAATGTCACTATATGCAGGCCTGCTCGGCCCGGCTTTTGCCTGTGCCGTCCCGTCACGGTATCCGCCTTCTTTGCCTCAATGTTCCCGGTTTTTCCGGTGAACTTCTCGTTATGATTGTCGAGAAGCGTAACATGGAAGATACGATGACGGAAGTCCGCAATATGTTGATAATCTGCTTCTTTTGCAGGCGCTGAAATCCACATCTTGGGGCCGGAACCGTGCCTCGGACTAGTGAGGCGATTGAGGCGAAAATGTGGCGCAGCACTCGCCCGCCTTCCGGCTCAGCCGATCTCCTCCACGAGACTCACCAGCCCGCCGAGGTCGACCAGCTCGACGAAGCGCGGATGCTCGGGCTTTTCCGCCGCCTCCAGAGACCACATCAGCTCGTGCGGGACATAGACGCCCCAACCGCCGGCCTCGATGGCCGGGCGCACGTCGGATTTCAGCGAGTTGCCGACCATCATTGCGCCCCCTGCCCCGCCCGGACAGCCCGAGAAGATCCGGGCATAGGTGTCCGGCTGCTTGTCCGAGACGATCTCGACCGCGTCGAAGAGATCCCCCAGCCCCGACTGCGCCAGCTTGCGCTCCTGGTGCAGCAGATCACCCTTGGTGATGAGCACGAGATGATGGCCGCCCGCCAGCGCCGCAACCGCCTCCTGCGCATGCGGCAAAAGCTCGATCGGATGCGCCAGCATGTCCTGCCCGGCCGCCAGGATCTCGCCGATCACGCTGCCCGGCACCCGTCCCTCGGTGACCTCGATCGCGGTCTCGATCATCGACAGCACGAACCCCTTCACCCCAAAGCCGTAATGGCCGATGTTGCGCCGCTCCGCCGCCAGCAGCCGCTCGTCGAGGTGATCGGGCTGTGCATGATCCTTGAGCAGATCGGCGAATCGCTCCTGCGTCAGCTTGAAAAACCGCTCGTTGTGCCAGAGTGTATCGTCTGCATCGAAACCGATTGTTTGCAAATTCGCGGCCATAAGGGGAAGACTCCGTGCTATGCCCTTTTCTCCCGGGCATCCCCGTTTTATATAGACGCTTCGAGCCACCAACCGCAAAGCGCCTTGAGCCCGAGATGACCCACACCATCACGGAAAAAACCATCCGCCTCGCGAACACGCCCTCCCTCCCGGGAGACGGCGATGGTGATGGCGATGCCGATGTGGTCCTGCAGACCAAGCCCAAGACAAAGCGGCCGCCGCTCTACAAGGTGCTGCTGCTGAACGACGATTACACGCCGATGGAATTCGTCGTCCACGTGCTCGAGCGGTTCTTCGGCATGTCCCATGCCCAGGCGTTCGAAATCATGCTTACGGTGCACAAGAAGGGGGTCGCGGTGGTCGGCGTGTTCAGCCACGAGATCGCCGAGACCAAGGTCGGACAGGTGATGGATTTCGCCCGCCGCCATCAGCATCCGCTGCAATGCACCATGGAAAAGGAGTGAGCCGCGCCCCCGCGCCGGCCCTGCCATGACAGCCGACAGATTGAGTTTCGCAACCGAGGCGGGCCTCGCCCTGCCCGACGATGGCCGCATCCTGCTGATCGGCGCCCCCGGAGACCTGCTCTCCGAGGCGCTGCCGCTCGAGCGCTGCGCCGTGGTGCAGGGCTTCAAGCCCGATCATGACCTCTGGCAGCGCCGCGGCGTGCCGGTCGCGCTGGCGCCCGAGGGCGATTTTGCCGCCGCCATCGTCTTCCTGCCCCGCGCCCGCGAGCTGGCCGAGGCGCGCATCGCCATGGCCTGCGCCGCCGTTCCCGGCGGGCTGATCGTGATCGACGGCCAGAAGACCGACGGCATCGAGCCGATTGCCAAGGCCGTCAAGGCGCGCACGCCGCTGCTCGGTCAGGTCTCGAAGGCGCATGGCAAGACGGTCTGGTTCACCGCCAGCGATGCCTTCGCCGACTGGGCCCGCGACCCCGCGCCCAACGCCCACGGGCTCTGGACCGCGCCGGGCGTGTTCTCGGCCGACGCGCCGGATCCGGGCTCGGCCGCGCTGCTGGCGGCCCTGCCCGAGAAACTCGGCGCGCAGGTCGCCGATCTCGGCGCCGGCTGGGGCGGGCTCGGCGCCGGGCTGCTGACCCGCGAGGGGATCAAGACCCTGCACATGGTCGAGGCCGATCACGCCGCGCTCGACTGCGCGCGCCGCAATGTGACCGATGCCCGCGTCCAGTTCCACTGGGCCGACGCCACCGCCTGGACCCCGCCCGAGCCGCTCGACGCCGTGGTCATGAACCCGCCCTTCCATCAGGGGCGGCGCGCCGATCCCTCGCTCGGGCAGGCCTTCATCACCGCCGCGCGCAAGATGCTGAAACCCTCGGGCCAGCTCTGGCTGGTGGCGAACCGCCACCTGCCCTACGAGAGCACGCTTGCCGCGCAATTCCGCAACAGCGACGAGATTGCCGGCGACAACCGGTTCAAGATCCTGCACGCCTCTCGCCCGAACCGTTGATCTTCGCTAACGTCGGGCGGACGCGCCAACTCTCAGGGAACGCCGAATGAGCTATTCGATCGAAGGCAAGACCGCCATCGTCACCGGAGCCGCGAACGGCGTCGGCCTCGCCATCGCCCGTCACTTCGCCAACAAGGGCGCCAACGTGATGTTCGCCGACATGGACGAGAACCGGCTCGCCAAGGAATGCGGGCAGGAAACCGACGGCGGCAACATGTGCTATTTCGCCGGCGACCTGCGCGAGAAGCTGACGCTCGCCAACCTGCTCTCGGCCACGCTCGACCAGTTCGACCGGGTCGACATCCTGATCAACGGCGCGCGGCAGATGATGCCCACCGATCCGCTCGACCTCGAAGACGACACGATGGAGACGCTGATCGGCCAGAACCTGATGCCGGCCTACCGGCTGAGCCAGATCGTTGCCAAGCGGATGATGAAGCAGGCCAATGGCGACAGCGACCGGCAGGCCGGCGCGATCATCAACCTCTCGTCCATCGCCTCGCGCCGGACCCAGAAGCAGATCCTGTCCTACTCGGTCTCCTGCGCCGCGCTCGACCAGATGACCCGATCGATGGCGGTGGCGCTGGCGCCCGAGCGCATCCGCGTGAACGGCGTCGGCTTCGGCTCGGTGATGTCGGCCAGCCTCAAGGACAAGCTCAAGGATCATCCCGACTTCCGCAAGGAGATCGAGGCCCACACGCCGCTCGGTCGAATCGCCGCCCCCGGCGCGCTCGCCGAGGCGGTGCAGTTCCTCGCCTCCGAAGGCTCGGGCTTCATGACCGGGCAGATCCTCACCGTCGATGGCGGCCGCACCCTGATCGATCCGGTCGTCGCCCCCGCGCATTGATTGCCCCCGCCCTCGCTTGCGTCTAACACGGGTCCGCATAGCGAGGAGATCCACGATGACCGACACCGACGCCTTCGCCGAGCGCAAGAGCCGCGCCGCGGCCTGGTTCCGCGCCCTGCGTGACGAGATCGTGGCCGCCTTCGAGGGGCTCGAGCAGAGCCACGACACCGGGCCCTTCTCGGACGAGCCCGCCGGGGCCTTCGAGGTCACGCCGACGACGCGCAGCGCCGAGGACGGCTCTGACGCCGGCGGCGGTCTGATGAGCGTGATGCGCGGCGGCCGGGTGTTCGAGAAGGTCGGCGTCAACGTCTCGGAGGTGTACGGCACGCTCGGCGAAGCGGCGCAGAAATCGATGGCGGCGCGCGGCGTGCCGGGCATCGAGAGCGACCCGCGCTTCTGGGCCAGCGGCATCAGCCTGGTCGCCCACATGCGCAACCCGCACGTCCCGGCCGTGCACATGAACACCCGCATGTTCTGGACGCCCCATGCCTGGTGGTTCGGCGGTGGCTCCGACCTCAACCCCTGCATCGAATACGACGAGGACACGGCGCATTTCCACGCCACCCAGAAGGCGCATCTCGACCCGCACGGGGAGGCGCTCTACCCCGAGCTCAAGGCCTGGGCCGACGAGTATTTCTACATCCCGCACCGCAAGCGGGCGCGCGGCGTCGGCGGCATCTTCATGGATGATCGCAACACCGGCGACTGGGAGGCGGATTTCGCCCTGACGCAGGATATCGGCCGCGCCTTCCTGCCCGCCTATCTGCCGCTGGTGGAAAAGCGCCGGGTACAGCCTTTCGACGAGGCCGACCGCGAGGCGCAGCTGGTGCATCGCGGGCTCTATGCCGAATACAACCTGGTCTACGACCGGGGCACCAAGTTCGGGCTGGCCACCGGGCACGACGCCAACGCGGTGCTGATGAGCCTGCCGCCGCTGGCGAAATGGATCTGATCTTTATGTGACGGCGAGGCGCCGGGCGGTCAGAACAGCCCGGCTTCCTTGGCGATCATCGCCGCGTGGGTGCGGTTCGACGCGTCGATCTTGCGGTAGAGCGACTTCACGTGCAGCTTCACCGTGGGTTCGCGGATGTCGAGATCGCGGGCGATTTCCTTGTTGGACTTGCCCTGCGTCAGCCCCTCGAGCACCTCGAGCTCGCGCGGCGAGAGCTTCTCGGCCAGCGGGTTGACCTCTTCCTCGACCTCGGCGCGCATGAAATCGAGCGGTGCGTATTGCTCGCCCATCGCCATGAAGCGCACGGCGTTGACCAGCGACTTGGCCGAAAGCGTCTTGGGGAGGAAGCCCGCCGCGCCTGCCTCGAGCACCTTCTCGGCGACCTCCTTGCTGGCGGTGCCGGAGATGATCGCGACGCGGCGCGCGCCGGACAGCTCCTGCATCCGGGTGAACCCCGCGAGCCCGTTCATGCCGGGCATCGAATAGTCGAGCAGAACGAGATCGAAAGGCCCGTCAGTGGCGACGCGCGCCTCGGCCTCGGGATAGGACGAGACGCCTATGGTCTCGAAGTTGCCCTCGCCCTGGAGGAACAGTTCAAGCGTATCGCGCAAGAGGTCATGGTCATCGGCGATCAGGACACGCATTACAGCCGTCTGTCGGGCGTCGGGACGCATCGCTAAATCAACCTTCACCTCGAAATCCCCTGTCAAGTTCCACGAATCACCTTTCGGTTGTTCTTAGAGGTTGGTTCGGAAAGAGGGTAAAATTAAGGAAGGCTATCATTCCGCCACGGAAACTGCGGCGCCTATCCCACTGGTGACACTGCTATCTTAGCCCAATCACACGGGAAATGGCGTATTTTTTGTAGATATTTCCGACCTGTTGCCCGTCGTCGCCTATGCTGCCCTTAAGTTGTCTTTTTCGCCCTCCGCTTCGATTTCGGCGTCCGCCTCCAAGCGTGCATGGCGCTGCGGGCCTTCGGCGATTTCGTGCGAGCTGTCGCGGCTGCGCTCCGTTGCGACAGCAGCCCTGTCACCCGCCCAGCGCCTGTGCGACACTCGGCCGAAACAGCAGCGGAGGCCGCCATGGCAGATCTCGAAACCCGCATCGCGCAGGGGCGCGGAGACGCCCCGGCAGACCTCGTCCTGCGCGGCGGCCACATCCTCGACCTGATCACCGGCGACTTGCTCGAGGGCGACGTGGCGATCTGCGGCGACACCATCGTCGGCATCCTCGAAGACTACGAGGCGCGCGAGGTGATCGACGTCAGCGGGCTGATCCTCGTGCCGGGCTTTATCGACACCCACCTGCATATCGAGAGCAGCCTCGTCACCCCCTTCGAGTTCGACCGCTGCGTGACCCCGCGCGGGGTCACCACCGCGATCTGCGACCCGCACGAGATCGCCAACGTGATCGGCGCTCCGGGCATCCGCTATTTCCAGGAGGCCAGCGCGCACACGCTGATGGACATCCGCGTGCAGCTGTCCTCCTGCGTGCCGTCCACCCATATGGAGACCGCGGGCGCCGAGCTGCTGGCCGAGGATCTGGCGCCGCTCATGGGGCACCCTTCGGGCATCGGGCTGGCGGAGTTCATGAACTATCCCGGCGTGATTTTCCGCGACCCGGAGGCGATGAAGAAGCTGCGGCTCTTCGAGGGCGGCCACGTGGATGGCCATTGCCCGCTGCTCTCGGGCAAGGATCTCAACGCCTATGTCGCCGCCGGCATCCGCACCGAGCACGAGGCGACCAGCGCCGAGGAGGCGCTCGAGAAGCTGCGCAAGGGGATGCGGGTGCTGATCCGCGAGGGCTCGGTCTCGAAGGACATGCACGCGCTCCAGCCGCTGCTGAGCGAGCGCACGGCGCCCTACATGTGCCTTTGTACCGATGATCGCAACCCGCTGGATATCGCCGAGCATGGCCATCTCGATTACATGATCCGCACCATGATCGCGCTCGGCACGCCGCCCTTGGCCGCCTATCGCGCCGCGACCCTGTCGGCGGCGGAGGCCTTCGGGCTCAAGGATCGCGGCATGATCGCGCCGGGCAAGCGCGCCGATATCGTCGCCATCGACACGCTCGAGGGCTGTCATGCAAAGCTGGTGCTGGCGGGCGGCGTGGTGGCGGATGATGCCGCCTTCGCCAAGCGCGAGACCATCGCGCCGGTGGGGCGTGGCTCGGTCAAGGCGCCGAAGCTCGTGCCAGAGCAGTTCCGGACCACCGGCAACCGCGAGGAGACCGACGTGATCGGCATCCGCGAGGGGCAGATCCTGACCGATCACCTGCGCGAGACCATCGCCATCGCCGATGGCGACAAGCGCCCCGATGTGGCGCGCGATCTGGTGCGCATCGCGGTGGCCGAGCGGCACGGCAAGAACGGCAACGTGGCGACGGGCTTCGTGAAAGGGTTCGGGCTGCAGAGCGGGGCCATCGCCTCGACCGTCTGCCACGATCACCACAACATCGCCTGCGTCGGCGTCGACTATGCCGACATGGCGCTGGCGGCGAACCGGCTCGAAGAGATCGAGGGCGGTTTCGTGGTGGCAAAGGATGGCGAGATCCTCGCCGAGCTGGCGCTACCGGTGGCGGGGCTCATGAGCCTCGCGCCCTTCGAGGAGGTGCGCGACCGACTGGTCGAACTGCGTGCCGCCGCCCGGTCGCTCGGCGTGACGCTGGAAGAGCCCTTCCTGCAGCTTGCCTTCCTTGCCCTGCCGGTGATCCCGTCGCTGAAGATCACCGATCGCGGCATGGTCGACGTGCTGAAATTCGAGATCATCCCGGGCTGATCAGCCGCCCTCGCAGCGCTGGTAGGTCAGGTCCACGGGTCCGGCATCGGGCCCGGTTTCCTGCCGGTGCAGGCTCTGGCCATCGTCGGAGAGAGTGAGCGTCACGTCCTGTGACCACGTCATGCCCTCGCCGGTATAGGAGAACTCGGCCTCGACCGTCTCGGGTCCGAGCCGGTCTGCCTCGCGCATCGTGGCGCGGGACTCGTAGAAGGTGAGATGGCGCGCGGTGACGACCATCAGCCCCTTGGCATCCGCCCGGCCCGGACCGCAGTCTTCGCCTGCAAGGCCCCAGCGGCCGCGCATCTCGTCGGGCAGCACCTGAAGCTCCACCTCCTCGGGTGGGGTCGGCGCCTCGTCCGGCGCGCACATTCCGACCTGCAACAGCGAGAGCAGGGCGACCGGCAATGCGATATCCCGTATCATGGAGAGATAACGAAAAGCCCCCGCGCCGGGTTCCGGAGCGAGGCTCCGGCGCGCCTCAGAGCATGTTGAGCAGCTCGATCGTCGGCCAGCCATCCGCCGGCAGGCCGAGCTTGGCCTGCATGTCGCGCACCGCCGAGCGCGTCCCCGCCCCGAGGATGCCGTCGATGCCGCCCACGTCGTAGCCCTTGGCGTCGAGCGCGCGTTGCAGCGCCTGCATCTGTTCGCCCGAAAGGCCGGGATCGGGATTGCCGGGGTCATAGACCGAGGCGCCCTCGAGCCGCGTGGCGAAATAGGCGGCGGTCATCACGTAGGTGAAGCTCTGGTTCCACTCGAAATAGACGCGGAAATTCGGGTAGGCGATGAAGCTCGGCCCGCCGCGCCCCTGCGGCAGCAGGATCGAGGCCTCGAGCCGCCCGTCGTCCAGCGCCCCCTCGCGGGCGCGCACGCCGAGGCGCTCCCATTCGGCCACGGTCATCGTGGTCTCGAGCCCGGTCTGCGACCAGTCCATGTCGGCGGGCAGGACCACCTCCTGCAGCCACGGCTCGCCATGGCGCCAGCCCAGCTCCGAGAGCATCTTGGCCCCCGACAGCAGCGCATCCGGCGCCGAGGTCTTGAGGGTGACATGGCCGTCGCCATCCCCGTCCATGCCGTTTTCGAGGATGTCCTTGGGCAGCATCTGCACCATGCCGATCTCGCCCGCCCAGGCACCGGTGGTGCGGGCGGG
>NZ_JBYNAH010000186.1:0-10564 GCF_059781815.1 Salipiger sp.
GCAGGAGCTTCCCAAGCTTAAGACGAGGGTTCGATTCCCTTCACCCGCTCCATCTCTCCGCCATCAAGAACACGACCCCGAGCTTCGTCTCAAGCGGTCACGCGTGCCAGCCCTGCGCGAGCCGGGACAGCCGCGCGCGGCGCCTCGGACCTTCCCGAAGATGGGTGTTCGATCCCGCCAAGGCGCGGGACAAAGCCGGCGCCACCGCTCCGCGCTGACGCGCGCAAGCCTTAAGGGCGGCGTCAGGCCCGCTTGCCGCGGATCAGTTGTGCCAGCATGCCGTTGCGGGCCGGCAGGAAACAGCAGGCAAGGACGAAGCGGAACGGGTTGATGACCATCATGGCGGATCACTCCAGAGACGCGGGCAGCAAGATGCCGCGCCACCCCCGGCGCGGCCCGAGGTGGACGCTACGCGGGTCAGGAATCGATTCCATGACGATTTGAGCACAGTCCTGCGACGCCAGCCGCAGAAAAGCTTAAACGAAAGTTAAAGCAACGAACGTTAAAGCCTGGTCGGGCGGCGCGCGGTTATCGGCCCGCCAGCGCCTCTTCGAGCACGCCCAGAACGGTCTCGCGCGGGGCTTCGGCGGTCACGAAGGCCTGCCCGATGCCGCGGGCAAGGATGAAGCGGATGGCGCCATCGACCACCTTCTTGTCCTGCCCCATGAGATCGTAAAGCGCCTCGGCCCCCGGCAGTTCCCCGGGGATGTCCGACAGATCCACCTTCATGCCCATCGCCCTGAGATGCGCGCGCAGCCGCGACGGATCTTCCTGCGAACACAGCCCCAGCTTCGCGGACAGCTCGAAGGCCAGCGCGCTGCCGATCGCCACGCCCTCGCCATGCAGCAGGCGGTCGGAATAGCCCGTGGCCGCTTCGAGCGCGTGGCAGAAGGTGTGGCCGAGGTTGAGGAGCGCACGGTCGCCCTGCTCGGTCTCGTCGCGCACCACGATCTCGGCCTTCATCTCGACCGAGCGCGTCACCGCGCGGGTCAGCGCGGCCCGGTCGCGCCCCGCGACCGCCTCGGCATTGCTCTCGAGCCAGTCGAAGAACGCGGCATCGCCCAGCAAGCCGTATTTCACCACCTCGCCATAGCCGGCCAGGAAATCGCGCTGCGTCAGCGTGTCGAGCACACCGATATCGGCCAGCACCAGCGAGGGCTGGTGGAAGGCGCCGATCAGGTTCTTGCCCACCGGCGAGTTGATCCCGGTCTTGCCACCGACCGAGCTGTCGACCTGCGCCAGAAGCGAGGTCGGGATCTGCACGAAGCGCACGCCACGGCGCAGGATCGCGGCGGCAAAGCCCACCAGATCGCCGATCACCCCGCCGCCAAGCGCCACCACCACGTCGCGGCGCTCGACCTTCTGCGAGAGCAGCCACTCGGTCACGTGCTCGAGCTCGCGCCAGCACTTCGTCGCCTCTCCGGGCGGCAGCGACAGCGCCTCGCAGGCGATACCCTCGGCGGCCAGCGCGGCGCGCAGGGTCTCGAGATGGGCGGCGGCGACGGTCGCGTCGCTCACCACCACGACGCGCGGGCGATGCAGCAGCGGCGCGATCTCCGTTCCGGCCCGGGCCAGCAGCCCCTCGCCGATCCGCACGTCATAGGCCCGCTCGCCAAGCGCCACATGCACCGTTCCGCTCATTCCGTCTTGTCCTCTTGCAATACGTCGGGGCGCGTCTTGAGCGCCGCGATCACCCGCTGCGCCATCGCCTCGACCGACTTGGCCTGCTCCGATGTCACCGTGATATCCGCCAGCGCATAGACCGGCACCCTCTGCTGGTAGATCTCGCGCAGGGTGGCATGCGGATCGGGGGTGCGCAGCAGCGGCCGCGTGTTCTTGTGTTTGACCCGGTTCCACAGAACCGGCAGCGCCGCGTCGAGCCAGACGGCGACGCCGCGCTCGGTGATCATCTTGCGGTTCTCGGCGCTCATGTAGGCGCCGCCGCCCGTCGAGAGCACCGAAGGCGCCCCGTCGAGCAGGCGCGAGATCACCTGGCTTTCCTTCTGACGGAAGAACGGCTCACCATCGCGTGAGAATATCTCGGCAATGGTCATGTTGGCGGCAAGTTCGATTTCGGCGTCGGAATCCCGGAACGGCACGTGCAGCGCCGCCGCAAGTGCCTTGCCTACAGCGGTTTTTCCGGCTCCCATCATCCCCACGAGAACCACGGTCTTTCGAAGCTTCACTGCCTGCACGCTTGTATCTCGGCCATCCATCGCCAATGTTACCTCCCGAGGCCGTGAATGACGTGAGTTTGCCGAAAAGGCTAGGTATAAGTTCGGAAAAAGACACGAGGCAGGACGACCGATCGCATGGGACGTATCATCAAATGGCTTTTCATCCTCCTGATCCTCTGTGGGATCGCTTTGGTGGGGTATGCCTATATCGGGCCGTTCTTCGGCGCCGATTTCTCGCCGCCGCAGACCGAGATTCGCGAGCCCGTGGAGCTTGATGCGAACTAGGATCCTGACACTCGCGCTCGGGCTGGGCGTTGCCGCGCTTCCGGTGATCGCGCAGGACGCGCGCCAGCCGCAGCGCCCGATGTCGGCCATCGACTGGCTCGACGGCAGCGACAGCAACGCCCCCGCGGTGCTGCGCCCGTCTCCGTTGCGCAATCCGCAGCCCTTCGGCGTGCCGCTCGACGAGCCGCCGGTGGCCAGTTCGGTGCAGAGCCCCGAGGTCGAGAGCGCGCCGCTGGGCCAGCCCACCGCCGAGGCAGTGGGGCTGTTGCCGATGTCGGTCACCGGCCTGCCGCGAAGCCTCTGGCGCAACAGCGAGGTCGAGACCCTCGCCGAGTTGATCGAAAGCGTCGACCCGGCGGTGCCGGCGCTCTCGGCGCTGCTCTTCACGCTGCTGCTCGCCGAGGCCGATGCACCGATCGGCTCTGGCGAGGGCGCGCCTCTGCTCGCGGCCCGGCTCGACCGGCTGATCGAGGAAGGCGCGGTCGATCCCGGCCTTGCGCTGATCGAGCGCGCCGGCGGCGCCACCAGCCCAGATCTTTTCGGGCGCTGGTTCGACCTCGCGCTGCTCGCCGACAGCCCCAATGAGCCCTGCCGGATGCTGCAGCGCGAGCCGCAGCTCTCCGACGATCTCGCCTCGCGGGTGTTCTGCGATGCCCGCAACGGGCGCTGGGATCACGCGGTGACGGTGCTTGGCACCGCCGATGCGCTCGACCAGATCAGCGACCGCGATGCCGAGCTTCTGCTGCGCTTCGTCGAGCCCGAACTGGTCGACGCGGACAACCCGGTGCCGCCCCCCGCGCAGCCGACGCCGCTGCAGTTCCGCCTGTTCGAGGCGGTGGGCGAGGCCCTGCCCACACAGCCCCTGCCCCGCGCCTTCGCCGCCGCCGACCTTGGCGGCACCAGCGGCTGGCGGGCGCAGCTGCTCGCCGCCGAACGGCTGGCCGCCCATGGCGCGCTCTCGGCCAACCGGCTGCTGGGCCTTTACTCGGAACGCAAGCCCGCCGCCTCGGGCGGCGTGTGGGATCGCGTCGCGGCGGTGCAAAAGCTCGACGCGGCCCTGACCGAGGGCCGCGCGGACCTGATCGGTCCGGCGCTGGTCGCAGCCTGGGGTCAGATGCGCAGCGCCGGCCTCTTGGTGCCGTTCTCGGAGCTCTTCGGTGAACGCCTCGGCGCGCAGGCGCTCGACGGCCGCGCGGAGCGGCTGGCGCAGCGCGCCGCATTGCTGTCGCCGGGCTACGAGACCGCCGCGCGCGACCTTGGCGAGAGCACCGGTCGTCTCGGCCTTGCTGCCTCGATCGCCTCCGGCGCAGCCCCGGATCAGCGTCCCGACAGCCTCTTCGAGGGCGCCGTCGCCTCTGCCTGGGCCGATCCCACCCCGCCGGCCGAGCTGGCGCGGCTGCTGCAGCAAGGCAAGCTCGGCGAGGTTATCCTGCGCAGCATGGCGCTGTTCGAGAGCGGCGCCGCCGGCAACCATCAGGACCTGACCGAGGCGCTGGCCACGCTGCGCGCCGTCGGGCTCGAGGACACCGCGCGCCGCGCCGCCATCGAGCTTTTGATCCTCGAGGACGAGGGCGCGCTGCGATGAGCGCCGCCAACTGGACCGGCGCCTTTCTCGAGGCGCAGGCGGCAGAGCGCGGCGCGGCGGACAACACCACCGCCGCCTATGCCCGCGACCTCAACGATTTCACCGGCTGGCTGGCGGAGCGCGGGCGCGGGCTCGACGATGCGCAGCGCACCGATGTCGAAGCCTATCTGATCCACTGCGAGGCGCAGGGCCTCGCGGTCTCGACCCGGGCGCGGCGGCTGTCGTCGATCAAGCAGCTTTACCGCTTCGCCTTCGAGGAGGGGCTGCGCCATGACAATCCGGCGGTGCAGATCTCGGGCCCAGGCAAGAGCAAGCGCCTGCCCAAGACGCTGTCGATCGAAGAGGTCGACCGGCTGTTGCAGGCCGCGACCGAGCATGGCCGCACCGAGGACGACCGGCTGCGCAACACCTGCCTGATGCAGCTGCTCTACGCCACCGGCATGCGGGTGACCGAGCTCGTCACCCTGCCCGCCTCGGCGGCGCGCGGCGACCCGCGCATGCTGCTGATCCGCGGCAAGGGCGGTAAGGAGCGCATGGTGCCGCTGTCGCCCCCGGCGCGCGCGGCGCTGGCCGCATGGCTCGCCGCCCGCGACGCGCAGGACGAGGCCGGACGCGCCAAGGGCAAGCCCGGCTCGCCGCATCTCTTTCCGTCGCGCGGCAAGGCCGGGCACCTGACCCGCCACGCCTTTTACCTGCAGATCAAGGACATGGCGGTGCGCGCCGGCGTTTCGCCCGAGAAGGTGACACCGCACACCCTGCGCCACGCCTTCGCGACCCACCTGCTGCAGAACGGCGCCGACCTGCGGGCGATCCAGACCTTTCTCGGCCATGCCGACGTGGCCACCACCGAGATCTATACCCACGTGCTCGAGGAGCGGCTGCGCGAGCTGGTGCTCGACCACCACCCGCTCGCCCGCGACTGACCCCGTCCGCATCGCCGCCGCCAAACCCGTGCACGGAAAGCTCAGGCGTTTTGAAAAACGCCCGCGCGGCACCACCCTCTCCGTCAGCGCGCCCGGGCCGGCCTTGAACCGGCCCTCCCTGCGCCCCATAACATCCCGGACCACCGGACAGACCCAGCAAGAGACGCCGACCCAATGGACGCACCCACCGCCGCATCCGGCACCGACATCGCCCTCTTGATCACCTCGGGGGCGATCCTGCTGCTGATCATGATGTCGGCCTTCTTCTCGGGCTCCGAGACGGCGCTCACCGCCGCCTCGCGCGGCAAGCTGCGCGCAGCGCAGGATCGGGGATCGAAAGGCGCCGAGACCGCGCTCAAGATCACCGAGGACAACGAGCGCCTGATCGGCTCGGTGCTGCTCGGCAACAACCTCGTCAACATCCTCGCCACCTCGCTGGCCACCACGCTCTTCACCCGGCTCTTCGGCGACAGCGGCGTGGCGCTGGCGACCCTGGTGATGACGCTGCTGGTGCTGATCTTCGCCGAGGTGCTGCCCAAGACCTACGCCATCACCAACCCCGAGACCGCGGCCTCGAGCGTCGCGCGGCCGATCTCGCTGATCATCCTGGTGTTCTCGCCCATCGTCGGCGCCATCCGCGCCATCGTGCGCGTGCTGCTGCGTGCCGTCGGCGTGCAGACCGACCCCGACAGCCAGATCCTCGCCGTGCGCGAGGAGATCGCCGGCGCACTGCAGCTCGGCCATTCGGAGGGCGTGGTCGAGAAGGAAGACCGCGACCGTATCCTCGGCGCGCTCGACCTTGCCGAGCGCACCGTCGAAGAGATCATGCTGCATCGTTCGAATATCGAGATGATCGATGCCTCGAGCGCGCCGCGCGACATCCTCAAACAATGTCTCGAGAGCAACTACACCCGCCTGCCGGTCTACCGCGACGACCCCGAGAACATCATCGGCGTCGCCCATGCCAAGGACCTGATGCGGGCAATGTACGAGACCATCGCCAATGCCGGCGACCGCGCCGCCGAGGCGCTGGAGGAGTTCAACATCACCGAGGTGATGATGAAGCCCTATTTCGTGCCCGACACCACCACGCTGGCCGATCAGATGCGCAACTTCCTGCGCAAGCACACCCACTTCGCGCTGGTGGTCGACGAGTACGGCTCACTGGAAGGGCTGCTGACGCTCGAGGACATCCTCGAGGAGATCGTCGGCGAGATCACCGACGAGCACGATCCCGATGCAGAGCATCAGGTCAAGGCGGGCGACGATGGCTGGTTCTGGCTCGACGGCGCGATGACGATCCGCGATCTCAACCGCGCCACCGACTGGTCACTGCCCGATGACGAGGCCAACACCATCGCCGGGCTGGTAATCCACGAGGCGCAGATGATCCCCACGGTGGGCCAGCGCTTCAGCTTCCACGGCTTCCGCTTCGAGGTGATGGAGCGCGAGCACAACCGCGTCACTCGGCTGCGCGTGCGGCCCCTCGCGCCGGTGTCCGGCTGACCCGGCCAACCCGGTCGGTCTCGCTCCGGTGCATGTCGATGGGCAGGTCGGCGCAGAGCTCGAACCCGCCCTCGACCCGGCCCTCGCTCAGCGTGCCGCCGATCTGGGTGGCCGCCGCCTCCATCAGCCGCGCGCCCAGCGAGGTCGAAGACAGCGCGTCGACCACCGGCTCGGCGCTGCGCATGCGGCCATTGTCGCGGCAGGTGAGCCGCATCCGGTTGGGGCCGGTGCGCTCGAGCCGGAAGCGGATGACGACCTCGTCGCCGCTCTCGGGCTGGGCATATTTCGCGGCATTGGCGGCAAATTCGTTGGCGATCACGCCAAGCGCCGCCGCGACCCGGCTATCGACCTCGATCCGCGAAGCCCCCTCGATCTCGACCCGCGTGCCGGTCAGCGCGTTGCGCTGCAAGAGCTGCGCCACCCGCTCGAGATAGCTGTCGAGCCGCACATGGTGCAGCTTCGAGGTCAGGTTCAGCTCGGCATGCAGCTGGGCGATGGCATCGACGCGCCGCGCGATGGCATCAAGCGCCTCCTGCGCCTCGGGGCTGGTCAGACGAGACCGGTAGAGCCGCACCGTCGACGCCACGGTCTGCAGCGAGTTCTTGACCCGGTGGTCGATCTCCTCGCGCAGCACTTCCTTGTTCTTCAGCGCGCGCTGCAGGTCGAGCTGGCGCATCACCTGGCGCGCCATCACCGTCAGCAGCTGGCGCTGCGCCGCCGTGAGCTTGCGCGGCTTTGTATCGAGCACGCAGAGCGAGCCGATGCGATGGCCGCTGCGGGTGATCAGCGGCGCACCGGCGTAGTAGCGCATCTCGGCCAGCGTGCCGCAGCAGAGCGGATTGTCGGCGCTGCGCGTGTCGCTCAGCGTATCCTCGATCTCGAGAATGTCGTCACCGAGAATGGCATGGGCACAGATCGACTGCTCGAGCGGCGTCTCTGACGGTTCGAACCCGTGCCGCGCCCGGAACCACTGCCGGTCTTCGTCAACGAGGCTGATCAAAGCCACCGGCATGTCGAGCATGGTGGCCAGAAGGTCGACCACCTCATCGAAGGCCGGGTCGCTCGCACTGTCGAGGACGCCGTAGCTTTCCAGCTCGGCGAGGCGGTCGTCCTCATCCTCGGGTTTGGGCGCTAACACCATCTTAAATTGTGTCTCGCTACATGACTCCGGCGCGGCACTGTATTGCAATACCGACCCGCGTCAACTGCGGTTTGTTGCCCTGCGCGCAGCAATGCGCAATGCGGCATAACTTCGCCGGCATGTCGCCGACTGACGCATTGAACGGCGGTTAACGCCGCTTAGGCCAGGCGTAATGAAATCTTCACCAAAAAACGCACCGCTAACACGCAACATCCGGTATAAGCGCCGCATGGGAGGAATCGCTATTCTGATTCCCGCCGCCGGTGCCAGCCGCCGGATGCGCGGGTCCGACAAGCTTCTGATGGATGTCAGGGGCCTGCCGTTGCTGCGCCGTCAGGCGCTCGCTGCACTCGAGGCCGGCGACCACGTCGTAATTGCGCTACCGGCGCATGATCACCCGCGCGCGGAGGCACTGAGCGGCCTGCCGGTGCAGATCGTCGAGGTGCCGGATGCCGAGCTTGGCATGTCGTCCTCGCTGCGCCGCGCCGTGAGCCTGCTGCCGCGCGGGCTCGACGGCGTGATGATCCTGCCCGCCGACATGCCCGAGATCACCGCCGCCGACATGTCGCGGCTGATCGCGGCGTTCCGCGCCGTGCCGCACCCGACGATCCAGCGCGCCACCGCCGAGGACGGCACGCCGGGCCACCCGGTGTTGTTCCCGGCCGATTGTTTCCCGGCGCTGCAGGCGCTGAGCGGCGACTTCGGTGCGAAGGCGGTGTTGACGGCGAATATCCACCGGGTGCGCGACCTCGCCCTGCCCGGCGCCCGCGCGCTGATCGACCTCGACACGCCCGAGGCCTGGCAGGAGTGGGAAGCCGCGCAGCAGGCGGCGGAATAGGCGCCCCGGGCGCGCTCCGCAGAGCGCGCTGGCGCAGCAGTCCCAAGCTCGCACCGCAGCTATGAGACGCAGCGATCCGACCGGTCTGGCCGAACCGGCTCTCAGGCCTCTGCCTTCACCAGGATCGCCCTGAAATCATTCACGTTGGTCCCCGTCGGCCCCGGCACGAACAGCCCCCCAGTCTGCTCGAACGCGCCCCAGGCATCGTTGCGCGACAGCCGGGTCATCGCGTCCTCGCCGGCCTCGCGCAGCGCCGCCGCGGTCGTGCCATCGGCGAAGGCCCCGGCATTGTCCTCGGTGCCATCGATGCCGTCAGTATCGGCGGCCAGCGCGTGGATTCCGGCCTGCCCGTCGATGGCATGGGCGAAGGCCAGCAGAAACTCGGTATTGCGCCCGCCGCGCCCGCCGTCGCCGCGCAGCGTCACCGTGGTCTCGCCACCCGAGAGCAGCACCACCGGGGGCACAAAAGGCCGGCCGCGCGTGGCGACCTCGCGGGCGATGGCGGCGTGCACGTAGCCCACGTCGCGGGCCTCGCCCTCGACCGAATCCGACAGGATCGCCGCAGCGACACCCGCGTCTTCGGCCTTGCAAGCTGCCGCCTCGAGCGACAGCCGGGCCGAGGCCACCACATGCACCTCGTTGCCGCGGAAACAGGGATCCTCGGGCATCGGCGCGGCGGAGGCAGCGCTGCGGATATGCGCCAGGATCTTCTCCGGCAGCGCGATGTTCCACGCCTCGATCATCCCCAGCGCCGCGGCGGCATCGACACGGTCCGGCACCGTCGGGCCGGAGGCCACCTGGGCCGGGTCGTCGCCGGGCACGTCCGAGACGATCAGGCTCACCACCTTGGCCGGCGCACAGGCGGCGGCCAGCCGCCCGCCCTTGATCGCGCTGGCATGCTTGCGGATCGCGTTCATCACCCCGATCGGCGCGCCCGAGCCCAGAAGCGCGCGGTTCAGCGCCTGCTCGTCCTCCAGCGTCAGCCCCTCGGGCGGGGCCGGCAGCAGCGCCGAGCCGCCGCCGCAGACCAACGCCACGACCAGATCGTCGGGCCCGAGCCCCGAGACCGCCTCGAACAGCGCCCGGCTCGCCTCGAGCCCGGCGGCATCCGGCACCGGGTGGGCCGCTTCCATGACGCGCAGATGCTGGCAAGGGGCGGCATAGCCGTAGCGGGTCACCACCACGCCCTCGACAGGCGCACCCCAGAGCCGTTCGAAGGCGGCGGCAAGCTGGGCCGCCCCCTTGCCAAGGCCGATCACCACGGTGCGCCCCCTGGGCTTTGCCGGCAGCGCTGCACGCAACGCAAGCTCTGGATCGGCGGCGGCAACCGCGGCCTCGAATAGCCCGGCGAGAAACGCCCGTTCGTCCTGCATCGGTTCTGCCCCTTGATGTGTCTGTCTCAGGCGCTCGCCGCGCGGATCTTCAGCCCGCTGGCAAGGGCCGGTCCCCGTCGGCCGGGCTGGAACACCAGCTCGAGCTCGGCGACCGCCCCCTTCTGCGCAATGACGTAATCCTGCACCGAGAGCAGCGCCGGAACAACCGCCTCAAGCTCGGCTTTGCCGCAGCCCAGCTCTTCGAGCAGGCGGTGTGCCTCTCCGGGGCGCAGCGGCAGCAGCCCGGTCACTTCGGCCGCATGGCGCGCAAGGGTCAGCACATAGCCGTAGGACGGCTCTGCGGTGAGCGTCAGGTGCAGTTCAGGCCCCTCGTAGGGCGGAGCCCCGGGCCGGAGCGGAAGCCCTTTTGCCGCGAGTGCACTACAGGCCTCGGCGTGATCGCTTGCGCTCGCGCCGATCCCGGCATCGGGCGCCGGCATGAAGAGTGGCGCCGGACGGCGAAGCGGCCCGCCAAGCGCCACGCAGGCGGCCAGCGCCTCCAGCGCCGCCGGGAGACCGGCAAGCGGGATCAGGCGGTGCTCGAGCAGCGCCTCGGCGCGCTCCTCCGGCAGCCCCTCTGGCAGCGTCGCCAGCAGCGCCAGCGGCATGCCGACGCGCTCGCGCGCAGCCGCCGCGGCCTCGGCCACGCGATCCCATGCCTCGTCGTTGCAGCGATCCTCGCGGGCGCAGTCGAGCACCAGCAGCGTGAGAACCGCCTTGCCGGTCATCGCCTCGG
>NZ_JBYNAH010000187.1:0-10487 GCF_059781815.1 Salipiger sp.
CTCTTCACCTGCGCCGCGGTCAGCGGCAGGCGCGAGACAGTGTACTTGCCGAAGGTGTCCTCGATATGCACCACGCGCTCGAAGCCCGGGTCCGAGGTGTCCTCGGCCTCTTTCCAGGCCACCCACGCGCCGTTGTCGACCTTGCCGAAGAAACTCTTCAGCGTCGGGACGATGCCATTGGGGCTCTTGTTGGCGCGATACTCGATCTTGCCGTCGACCTCGACCTCTTCGTAGGGCTGACGGTGATAGACGATTACCAGATCACTGGACATGGCTCACGCTCCTTTCGGGAGGGGATGCAGATTGAAGGCCTCGACCGCCTCGAGGATGCCCGCGGCGCCGATGGCTTCGGCAGTGTGGACATGTGTCAGGCGGGAGACCCGGTCGAGCAGGGCCTGCTCGGCGCCGCCCACGGCGACGGCGGGCAGACCGCATTCCAGCATCGACAGATCGTTCAGCGTGTCGCCAGCGGCGAGCACGCGGCTTTCCTCGATGCCGAGATGGCTGACAAGGCGGCGCAGCGACGGGCCCTTCGAGATGCCGCGCGGCAGCACGTCGAAATAGCGGTCGTCGGAAACCAGCGGGTCGTGGCCCATGTCGCGCACGATGTCATGGGCGCTGTCGTCAAAATTCTCCGCGTCGAGATCGTAGCTCACGCGGTAGCGGAACTCGGTCGGCTGCAGGGTCAGGCCGGGATGGCCGTCAAGCGCCGAGCGCACGGTGTCGCCGGCGTCGCCCCAGGTCTCGGCGATCTCGACCTCGAGCGGCTCGATGGGATGGATCTTGCCATCCTCGACCCGGGCAATCGTGGTGCCCACGTCACCGACGACGTATTCGGGCCACGGCACACCACCATCGCAGAGCTCGCCGATGAACTTGGGATCGCGCCCGGTGACGAAGATCAGCCCGATGGTGTCGCGGTTGTCCTCGATCCAATGGTAGAGGGCCGCGCGGTCCTCTTCCGAGCCGCCAAGGAAGGTGCCGTCGAGATCGGTTGCCAGCACGAAGCGGCAGCCGGCGATGTCGCGGTTGTGGGGGTGATCAAAGCTCATGCGGGGTCTCCCTCGTAGGGGTGAAGCGTGATGTCGAGCGCGCGCGGCTCGCCCTCGATCGGACGGGACCAGAGCGCCTGGAAGGTCTCGGTCAGCGGCGCGCCCTCATGCAGGATGGCGTGGACCGCCTCGCAGATCGGCATCTCGACGCCGACCCGGCGCGCCAGATCGACCACCGAGACCGCGTTGACCTCGCCCTCGACGACCGTCGGCTTGCCGTCGAAGCACGCCTCGCGCGGGATGCCCTGGCCCAGCTGGGTGCCCAGCGACATGTTGCGCGAGGTGGTCGACGAGCAGGTCAGCGTGAGATCGCCAGCGCCGGCAAGGCCGGTCACCGTCTCGCGCTTGCCGCCGAGCGCCTCGGCCAGCGCCTTCATCTCGTCCATGCCACGGGTGATCAGCGCCGCGCGGGTGTTCTCGGCAAAGCCTGCACCGGTCATCATGCCACAGGCGATAGCGACCACGTTCTTCACCGCGCCACCGACCTCGACGCCGATCAGGTCGTCCGAGACATAGGGCCGGAACGCCTGTGTCTGCATGGTCAGCGCAAGGCGTGCGGCGGGCGCGCGCTCGGGGGCGATGCGGTCGTGATGGCGGAAATTGAACGCCACGGTGGCAGCGGTCGGGTGGCCGAGCGCCGTCTCGCGGGCAAAGGTCGGGCCGGAGAGCGCGCCGACGGGATGGCCCGGCAGCTCTTCCTCGACCACGTGGCTCAGAAGAAAGCCGGTGCCGCGCTCGATGCCCTTGCAGCAGAGCGCGATCGGAATGCCTTCGGGGAGATGCGGCTTCATCTTGCGTGCCATGTCGCGCAGCGTGTGCGACGGCGTGACCAGAAGCACGGCCTCGACGCCGGTCAGCGCCGCGGCAAGATCCGAGGTCGGCGTCAGGGTGGCGGGAAGATCGATGCCGGGCAGGTGCTCGGGGTTCTGCCGGGTCTCGGCCATCGCTTGCGCGAGGCTGTCGCGGCGGCCCCAGAGGCGGGTATCGCACCCGGCCGCTGCCGCGACCGCGGCAAGGGCGGTGCCCCAGCTTCCCATGCCGATGACGGCGATACGGGCATAAGGTTCAGCGCGTCTCGGCATGTCGCCGGTGTCGCGCGCGGGCGGGATGTTCAATGTCAATCCGTCCATAATGCTGTGCCGGGGCCTCCCCACGAGGTGAGGGGTGCCGGCCGATTGGGCTCACTCCATTCTGTCCTAAGCTGATAACGCGACACTATGCGTTGGGTTCCGGCGAACCAAGCCGAGGGGGCCATTTTTCTGCGTTAGCGAAAGTCAGGCGGTGTTTGCCCAATTTTTAATCGCATTCGGGCGGCTCTTGCGGGCCGTTTCAGCAGCGTTGATTCAATTTCAACGCGATTGCACGATTTTTCCATGTGCCCTCCGGCGCTGTCACGCAACCTATTGAATTGGCACCCCTTTGCCGAGGCCCTAGAAAAACAGGCGCTTCGCTGCCGGAACTATTTTTCCCGCGGGACGTTATTTGGTCGACGCGCCGAAAGGGCATAAGCTCTTACGCAATTGCCGCGACGCGGCATCGGTTCGTAGCGATACAAGGAGATACCGACGTGACCAACACCAGCCCGAACGCCCGCCAGAAAGTGCGCACCGCGATCTTCCCGGTGGCAGGGCTCGGAACGCGGTTCCTGCCGGCGACCAAGTCCACGCCGAAGGAGCTTCTGCCCGTGCTTGATCGTCCGCTGCTGCAATTTGCCATGGATGAGGCCCGCGAGGCGGGGATCGAGCGGATGGTGTTTGTCTCGCACCCCTCGAAAGGCGCCATCGAGCGTTACGTGCATCAGGACGAGAAGCTGTGTCACCAGCTCCGCTCGAAGGGCAAGCACGGTATCGCCGACACGCTCGACGAATACGCCATCAATCCCGAGGAAGAGCAGGCGCATTTCGTGATGCAGCCCGAACCGCTGGGCCTGGGCCACGCAGTGCTCTGCGCTGCGGATGAGGTGCTGCCGGGGCCGGTCGCGGTGATCCTGCCCGATGATCTCATCATGGGCCAGAAAGGCTGCCTCAGCGAGATGATCGAAGCCTACGAGACAGGAGGCGCCGGTCATATGGTGGCCACCATGGAAGTCGGCCGCGACGAGGTTCAGGCCTACGGTGTGCTCGACCCGAAGGGCGCACCGGTGGGCCAGATGGTTCCGGCGTCCGGGATGGTCGAGAAGCCCGAGCCAGAGGCGGCACCCTCGCTGCACGCCGTGGTGGGCCGCTACGTGCTCGATGCGTCGATCTTCGACGACCTGCGCAACCAGAAGCCGGGCCTCGGCGGGGAGATCCAGCTCACCGACGCCATCGCCAAGGGCATCGAGCGCGTCGGTCTGTCAGGCTTCCGCTTCAGCGGTCAGCGCTACGACTGCGGCTCCAAGGCCGGGATGCTGCGCGCCACGCTGGCCTATGCCGGCCAGCACAAGGAGTTCCACCCGGTTCTCGACGAGCACAGCACGATGCGGCTGGCGGCGGAATAACGCCCCGCATCAAACGGTTAGAACGTGAAAAGGCCCCGCGCGAGTAAATCGCGCGGGGCCTTTTGCATTTCGTCACAGATCTCTATCGGTGCTTTCAGTTTTGGCCGTAAGGCACTGTTATAAAATGATATCAATCGTTATCCACAATCAACTTCAAATTGGGCTTGCCGGCTTTAGACTTCGGGGCCTGTGCAAAGGGCGTAGCGTCTTCCAACAGCCCCGGCAGAGGCGTGCTTGCGGTGCTTGCTTGCAGCGGATCGGGCTCGAAGAGCGAACGTTCGGCAAGCGCAGGTTGCACAGTGATGGTGGCGATGTCGAAACGCCGCGGGGTCCGGCCGATCTTGCCGGTGGTCACCAGTGCGCCGATCATGCGGGTCATGTCGCCCATGTCGGATCGTAAAGGCAAAAGGACAAGGTTGCCGCTCAAGCTATTGCGACCAAATCCTTCTTCGGCCTTGAGGCTCAGCTTGACCATGGCGCCCTCGGCGAAGACCCTGGTCACCGCATCGGCAAGCGTATCGCGCGCGTCGGGGGTAAACAGGCTCGAGAGCGGCATGCCCGAGGTCTCCATGCCCATAAGCTCGTTCAGATGGGTGCCGGAGACCCGCAGCTTGGCCAGGCCAGGCGCGATGCGCTCGGCGAGAAACGCGTGTTCAAGCGCGCTCTCGATGCCCCGCGGGTCGATTTCGCTGCGCAGGGGGATCTCGCCGCGTGCAGCTGAGAGCTTGTGCCAATAGCTCTCCACAAGCCTCAGAGGCGCAAGCCTTTTCTGTTTCTCGCGATCGGTCATCGAGACGATGCCCCTTTCGTTTCCGCCGTTTCCGAACATGCCTTAGGCTCCTTGTCGTCCATCGTCCGGTGCGGTCGGAGCCCCCGTTCCACCTTCCCGGTCATTTGTGTCGTCTTGAGTCCCAACTTATCTCAAATCGGGCAGATTTCCGCCCCAATTCTGGCTGAAAGGTTAACGCCTTGGCCGTCGACGCGCCGCTTGCCATGCCCGGATTCAGAGGATAGGCCGATGAAACCCCGCGATTTCTGCGCGGGACACCTGGCCTTAACATGGAGCGGCGAGAATGCGGCAATCGATGACCGGCTTCGCGTCCCGCAGCGGCGAGATGGACGGCCTCCGCTGGGGCTGGGAGCTGCGCGGCGTCAATGGCAAGGGGCTCGAACTGCGGCTGCGGCTGCCCGAATGGGTCGAGGGGCTCGAGCCGCTGGTGCGCAAGGCGGCGCAGGCCAGGCTCGCGCGGGGCAATGTGCAGATCTCGCTCCGGCTCACCGGCGCCGGTGAGGAGGAGGCGGCCGAACTGGACGAGGCCGCGCTTGCCCGGGTGCTCGACGCGATGGCGCGGATCGAGGATGCGGCGGGCCGACGCGGGCTGCCGCTCGAGCGCTCCAGCGCGGCGCAGATCGTCGCCCTGCGGGGCGTCATGGCGAGCGGCCAGAGCCAACGCGATATCCCGGCGCTGCGCAGCGCGCTGCTGGCCGAGTTCGAGGCCGCACTTGCCGAGTTCGTCGAGATGCGCGGCCGCGAGGGGCAGGCGCTGTTGACGGTGCTCTCGGGCCAGCTCGACGAGATCGAGGCGTTGGTGGCGCAGGCGGCCGAGGCCGTGGACGCCCGCCGCGACGAACAGGCCGAGAAGCTGCGCGCGGCGCTGGCGCGCGTCATGGAGGCGACCGAGGGCGTCGACGAGGCCCGCGTGGCGCAGGAGCTTGCGCTCATCGCCGTCAAATCCGACATCACCGAAGAGCTCGACCGGCTGAGCGCGCATGTGGCGGCGGCGCGGGCGCTGCTGCAGGACAAGGGCGCGGTGGGGCGCAAGCTCGATTTCCTGATGCAGGAATTCAATCGCGAGGCCAACACGCTCTGTTCGAAATCCGGCTCCTCGGTGTTGACCCAGATCGGTCTGACGCTCAAGACGGTGATCGACCAGATGCGCGAGCAGGTCCAGAACGTGGAGTGATCCGATGAACCGAAGAGGTCTTCTCATCATCCTGTCCTCGCCCTCGGGCGCGGGCAAATCGACATTGGCCAAGCGGCTCCGGGCCTGGGATCCGTCGGTGATCTTCTCGGTCTCGGCCACCACCCGCGCGCCACGCCCGGGCGAGGTCGATGGCGAGGATTACCATTTCATGACCGAGGCGGCGTTCAAGAAGGCCGTCGCCAATGGCGAGATGCTCGAGCACGCTCATGTGTTCGGCAATTTCTACGGCTCGCCCAAGGGCCCGGTGCGCGACGCCATCATCGCCGGCAAGGACGTGCTCTTCGATATCGACTGGCAGGGCGCCCAGCAGATGACCAATTCGGAGCTGGCGCTGCACACGCTGTCGATCTTCCTGCTGCCGCCCTCGATCGCCGAGCTCAAGCGGCGGCTGGAATCGCGCGGCCAGGACGGGCCCGAGGTGATCCAGCGCCGCATGCAGAAGAGCTGGGACGAGATCTCGCACTGGGGCTCGTATGATTTCGTGCTGGTGAACGAGGATCTCGACGCCACCGAGGAGCGGCTCAAGAGCATCGTCACCGCAGCGCGCCTGCGCCGGACGCAGCAGCCGCACCTGCTCGATCACGTGCGCAAGCTGCAGGCGGAATTCGAGGAGGGAGAGGAATGACGCTTTACGCATTGGAGGGCGTTGCGCCCGAGCTGGCCGAGACCGCCTGGGCGGCGCCGGATGCCAACCTGATCGGCAAGGTGGTGCTCGAGGACAAGGCTTCGGTCTGGTTCGGCTGCACGCTGCGCGGCGACAACGAGGAGATCCGCGTCGGCGCGGGCAGCAACGTGCAGGAAAACGTCGTCTGCCACACCGACATGGGCTATCCGCTGGTGATCGGGCAGGGCTGCACCATCGGCCACAAGGTCATGCTGCATGGCTGCACCATCGGCGACAACAGCCTGATCGGCATGGGCGCCACCATTCTCAACGGTGCGAAGATCGGCCGCAACTGTCTGATCGGCGCCGGCGCGCTGATCACCGAGGGCAAGGAGATCCCCGACGGCAGCCTTGTCATGGGGATGCCGGGCAAGGTCGTGCGCCAGCTCGACGAGGCGGCGATCGAGGGTCTGAGGAAATCGGCGCTCGGCTATCAGGCCAATGCGCGCCGCTTCAAGGCGGGTCTGACGGCGCTCTGACGCGTCAGACCCTGATGATGCTCACGAGGCCTGCTCGAGCGCATATTCCACTTTGGACTGCACCACCGGAGCCATCTGACGGGTGAGCATGACGGTCGGGATGTTGCGCAGGGCCGGCTTGCGGTTCGGCGCCCGTTTGCGTTCGCGCAGGTAAGAGAGGATCTGCTTGGCGTGGTCGCGGTTGCGGGCCACGAGCTTGTGGCCATCAATCGTCCACTGCCAGAAGGCATCCTCGGGCCACGAGATCGTGGCCTTCTCCAGAGTCTTGCAATGGGTGCACTCAACCATCCCGCGATGATTGAGGCGATATCCGGGGCCATCGGCGCCGTCCTGATGGAACGTCGGTTTCTTGGCTTCCGGTTGTGTCCAGCTAAACTGTTCCGGGTACAGTTCTTCAACCACCACACGCCCCCAAAGGTGCGCGTTTTCAGGCACTTCTGGGTAACGGATCACACAAGTAAAACGGAACGGCTCGTAGAACTGGGCGACCTGCCCGCAATGGGGGCAGTGGATATCGATCGGATCGCTCTGCATATTACGAGTTCCTGTGGTTGTAGGCGCCCCCACCTACACAGCCATAAAAGGACAAAACCAAGGCGAACGCAATCGATTTTCGCAAAAGAATACACCTATAGGTGGTAATCTGCCGATTGCCGTACCGAAACTTTGCCATATTCTGCGTGTTGAAAGTGTTGTTCAGATCCGATTGATATAATTTTCAATGACTTACGACGCTTCATGTTGACGCCGCATTGCGGCGATCCCCCGCCGATGCGTCCCAGGGCTCCGCCGGATCGCGGCAATGGGACGGCGCTTGCTCCGGTGGTTTCGCCGTGTAACACCCCGCGGTATCGGGAGATAGAGGCAGTGAGTCTCGTGGTGGCGGCGGCCTTGCGCTGTCGCCGGGGCAAATGTGGCGCCGCAGGGAAGGACGCGATGCAGACCGATTCGAGACATGTCGTTGCGGCCATTCCGCTGCCCACCATCCTGATCCGCTGGGATGAGCGCGTCGAGGCCGCCAATGCCGAAGCCAAGGCCTTGCTGGGCGAGGGGCTCGAGGGGCGGCACTTCATCACCGCGCTGCGCCAGCCGACTTTGTTGGATGCCATCGAGGGCACGTTCAGGGATGCCGCGCCGCGGCTGACGCGCTATCTGACCAGTGACAGCCGGCAGGACACCACCTTCGAGGTGTCGGTGCGTCCGCTGCCGCTCGAGGGCCGGCCCGGCGTGCTCCTGACCTTTACCGACATCACCCATCTCGAGCAGGCCGGGCAAATGAGGCGGGATTTCGTCGCCAATGTCAGCCACGAGCTGCGCACCCCGCTGACCGCGCTTCTGGGCTTTATCGAGACGCTGCGCGGTCCGGCCCGCGACGACGCTGCGGCGCGCGACCGGTTCCTCGGGATCATGGAGGACGAGGCGGGCCGGATGGAGCGGCTCGTGGGAGATCTGCTGTCGCTGAGCCGGGTCGAAGCCGAAGAGCGGGTGCGCCCGATCGAGCCGGTGGATCTTGCCGGGCTGGTGCGCTCGGTGATCGGGGGGCTTGCGCCTCTGGCCAAAGATGCCGGGGTGACCTTGCTGACCGACGCGCCCGAAGCGCCGCTCGAGGTGCCCGGCGATGCCGACCAGTTGCGGCAGGTGCTGCTGAACCTCGTCGAAAACGCGGTGAAGTATTCCGGCAAGGGTGCGGAGGTGCGGGTGCAGCTGACCGAGCCGGCGTACCAGCCGCGGCTGCGCGGGCAGGGGGTGGAGCTGGCGGTGCGCGACACCGGTCCGGGGATCAACCCGATCCACATCCCGCGCCTGACCGAGCGGTTCTACCGGGTCGACAGCCACCGCTCGCGCGAGATGGGTGGCACCGGCCTTGGCCTTGCCATCGTCAAGCACATCGTCAACCGCCACCGGGGGCGCCTCAAGATCGAGAGCCAGCCCGGCGCGGGCACCACCTTCCGCGTGGTGCTGCCGCTCGAGGTCTGAGCGTTCGGCCTCAGGTCTCGTGTCTCAGGTCTCGGGGCGCTGGTGCTGCGCCTCGATGGCGGGAAGCTGGGCGAGGATCTTCTCTACCGTGAGCGGCCCGTCGATATGGCGGCGCACCCAGTCCTCGTGGGCCCCGACGATCATCAGCGGAAATCGCGGCAGATCGAGCAGCGTGGCGATACAGAAGCGGTGATTGCCGGAGCTGGTCTTCATGAGATGCCCGTCGGCGTCGATCACGGCCGAAGATTCGTAGCCGGTCTTCGAGGCGTCGAAGCCGTTCTCGCGGAGGCTTTCGACCAATCCGAGCACATAGGTCTCGAGGAACGCGAGGATCTCTTCTTCGCTGTGCAAGGGGCGGCCCTTGTAATCGGCCACGCCCTTCGCGGCGAGTTCCTCCGAGAAGGCGCGGAACCAGAGGCTGCTGCGCAGATCGTCCCGGTTGGCGAGGAGGTCTTCGAGAAGGCGGAATCGCGGTGTTTCGGCGACCGGCGGACGCTTGGTGAAATATTGTGCCGGGATGGAAAACGGTTCGGCCCGTTTGATCCGTTTACGGAAGAGGTTCGCCACCGGACGCGGCAAATACCGCCGCATCTTCCGGAACCGCGTCTTTCCCACCGGCCATTTCGTGCCGAAGTGTCTGGAAACCTCGGTCGGTGTGACCCAGATCACCGCACGTTCGCCGCTCGCTTTGATAAACTCTCGTTTTCTCATTGGCTTGCTGTCCCCCTGCCGGGCGCGCGACCCCCGCATTCAAGACAAAGGAAATGCGGGTATCGCCGCGGTCCGAAGACCGCTTTGCGCGACTCGATCCCCATTAAGCGCCACATTCCGGGCGCTGTCATCAAACTGTTACACAGGTGTCACAAAAGCATCGCGCGAGAAGCCTAGGGCTGCCCGCGAGGTCCCCGAGGGGAGGGGATCGTAACCAACGTTACAGGAGCATGCATATGCAATCCGTTAAACTCGCCGCATCGGCTCTGGCCATCGCCGCCGTCTCGGCTTCCGCCGCTGCCGCCCGTGACAACGTGCAGGTCGCCGGTTCGTCCACCGTTCTGCCCTACGCTTCGATCGTGGCAGAAGCCTTCGGCGAAAACTTCGACTTCCCGACCCCGGTCGTGGAATCGGGCGGCTCCTCCGCTGGCCTGAAGCGCTTCTGCGAAGGCGTCGGCGAGAACACCATCGACATCGCCAACGCCTCGCGCGCCATCCGCGAAAAAGAGATCAAGGCCTGCGCCGACGCCGGCGTGACCGACATCATCGAAGTCCGCATCGGCTATGACGGCATCGTCTTCGCCTCGCAGAAGACCGGCCCCGAGTTCACCGCGTTCCAGCCGGCCGACATCTTCAACGCCCTGGCCGCCGAGGTTCTCGTCGATGGCGAGATCAAGGCCAACCCCTACAACACCTGGGCCGAGTTCAACGGCGACCTGCCGGACGTCGAAATCGCGGCCTTCATCCCGGGCACCAAGCACGGCACCCGCGAAGTCTTTGAAGAGAAGGTCCTGCTGCAGGGCTGTGAAGACACCGGCGCCATGGAAGCCATGATGGCCGGCGGCATGTCGGAAGACGACGCCGAGGGCGCCTGCATGGCGGTCCGCACCGACGGCAAGTCGGTCGACATCGACGGCGACTACACCGAGACCCTGGCGCGCATCGACAGCAACCCGAACGGCATCGGCGTCTTCGGCCTGGCGTTCTACGAGAACAACACCGACAAGCTGAAGGTCGCGACCATGGGCGGCGTGCAGCCGACCACCGAGTCGATCGCCGCAGGCGAGTACCCGGTGTCGCGTCCCCGGTTCTTCTACATCAAAAAGGCCCACAAACGCGTCAACCCCCGCCAGAAGGAAA
>NZ_JBYNAH010000188.1:0-10378 GCF_059781815.1 Salipiger sp.
GCCATCGCCGCGGCGGATGGCATCACCAAGCTCATCGCCGGTGGCTATGCCGCGCCGCAGCTCTTCGCGCTGTCGGCGGGGCTCGTGCTGCTGATGTCGCTCGGCGCCTCGCGCAAGAACGGCGAGACCCTGCGCACCAGCTGCCGCGGCGTGATGGCGCTGCGCTCGCTGCTCACCGTGCTTTCGGCGATTGGTTTCTTTCAGGCCTTCCGCCTGCTGCCCTTCGCCGACGTCTTCCTGTTCATCGCGCTGGTGCCGCTGATCGCCGCCGCGATGTCGGGCCCGGCGCTTGGCGAGCCTGTGCGTCCGGCGGTCTGGATGGCGCTGCTGCTCGGCGCGGGCGGTCTGCTCTTCGTGATGCCGGCGGGCGAGCTCTCGCTCGATCCGGGCCATCTCTGGGCGCTCTTCGCCGCCTTCTCGGGCACCGGCTCGATGATCGCCGCGCGCTACATCGCCCGCATCGAGCGCGTGCCGCTGGCGCAGGTGTTCTGGCCGAACCTCGCGCTGATGCTGAGCATGGGCGTGGCACTGCCCTTCGTCTGGCAACCGATGCCGCTCTCGGATCTGGGCTGGGTGCTGACCTACGCGGTGTTCCTCTTCGCCGCCCGCTGGCTCTCGGTCGAGGCGCTGCGCCTGCTGCCGGCCTACGTGGCGACCCCGCTGATGAACCTGCAATTCGTCTGGATGGTGGTCATCGGCTGGTTCGGCTTCGGCGAGATCCCCGCCGTCGGCACCATGCTGGGCGTCACGCTGGTGGTCGGCTCGGGGCTGTGGCTGATCTTCGACGAGGCGGTGACGCAGGAGCGCCGCAGCTCGGCTCGCGCCTGATCGCTTCTCTATAGAGAGACGAGACCGCCCCGCAGCGCCTAGCCGCCGCGGGGCGGTTTCCGTTTGGGGGGCAGGGGAGTTGCGACCGGCTCAGGGCATAAGGCCAAGGGCTCAGGCAGCGGCGGCGTCAGGGATCAGGCGGCGTGGCCCTGCAGGACCTCGAGCGGCACGATCTCGAGCGCGCGCATGTGGGTGGCCTCGAGCGAGACCTTGGGCGCGCAGCCCTCGTCATGGGCCTGCAGGAAGCGCGCGGCGCAGAGGCACCAGGGATCGCCGGGCTTGAGGCCGGGGAAGTGGAACTCGGGCCGCGGCGTCGAAAGGTCGTTGCCGACGTAAGCCGAGTAGGCGAGGAACTCTGCGGTCATCACCGCGCAGACCGTGTGGCTGCCCGCGTCCTGCGCGCAGGTGTTGCAGTGGCCGTCGCGGAAGTAGCCGGTGAGCGGCGCCATGGAGCAGGGCGCGAGCGGCCCTCCCAGCACGTTGATCGCCTGATCTTTCTCTGCCATGGCGCGTCTCCCTTTCGGGCAGGGTGGCAAACGGCGCGCGCGCTGTCCAGCACCGGGTGGTCACGGCGCCGTCAGGGAGGCCTCAGCGGAACTTGTCGGCGAGCTTTTGCAACGGCGAACGGTCGTCGGGTTTGGGCGCGTCCGGGGCCTTTGCTTCGGGCGCTTTCTCGGGCGCGGGCTTGCCGCCCGGCTTCTCCGGCTTCTCCTGCTTGCCGCCCGAAGAGCGCGGCGGGTTCACCCGCAGCGCCACGGCGTTCTGGAACTTGCCGGTGTCGCCGCGCGCCAGCGCGTCGGCGCCGTCCGAGATGCCGCGCAGCAGGTCGTCGAGCCAGTCTTCGTCGGCCTTGTGGAAATCGTGCAGCACGTAGGCCGCGACCAGATCCTTGCGCCCGGGATGGCCGATGCCGAGCCGCACCCGGTCATAGGCCTCGCCGATATGGGCGTGGATCGAGCGCAGCCCGTTGTGGCCGGCGTGCCCGCCACCCCGTTTCACCCGGCATTTGCCCGGCGCGAGGTCGAGCTCGTCGTGGAACACGGTGACGTCTGTGGGCTCGAGCTTGAAGAAGCGCATCGCTTCGCCCACCGCCTGTCCCGAGAGATTCATGAAGGTGCCGGGCTTGAGCAGCAGCACCTTGTCGCCGCCGAGCCGGCCCTCGCTGACCTCGCCTTGAAACCGCGCGCGCCACGGACTGAAGCCGTGATCCTCGGCGATCCGGTCGAGCGCCATGAAGCCGATATTGTGCCGGTTTTTGGCGTATTTCCCGCCGGGATTGCCCAGCCCCACGAAGATCTGCAAGCTCGCCTCCATCTGTTCCGCCTCTAGATAGGGCGCAGACGCCCCTGTCCACAACCCGCAAGGAGATGCCGATGTACCTGACCATGAACCGCTTCAAGGTGGTGCCCGACCGCGCGGCCGAGTTCGAGGCCATGTGGAAGACTCGCGACAGCCATCTCAAGCAGGTTCCGGGCTTTGTCAGCTTCGCGCTGATGAAGGGGCCGGAGCAGGGCGATCACGTGCTCTACGCCTCGCATACGCTTTGGGCCGACGAGGAGAGCTTCCGGGACTGGACCAGGAGCGAGGCCTTCCGCGCCGCGCACAAGGGCGCCAAGAGTTCCGAGGGCATGTATCTCGGCCCGCCGGTGCTCGAATGCTTCGACGCGGTGCAGGTGCTTGACTGAGCCTGCCGGCAACGAAGAAGGGGCGGCGCAGGCGCGCCGCCCCTGATCGTTTGCGCAGACGAAAGGTCAGACGAAGACCATCTCGTCGGCGACATAGACCTCGCCGGTGAGCAGGCCTTCGCCTTCGAAGGCGATGCCGGCAACGACTTCAGCCACATGGGTCATCTCGTCGTCGAGGCTTTGCTCTTCCTGTGCGACGAAGAATGCCGTTGCAGCAAGGCCGTCGTCTGTCACGTCCGAAAGACGGAGCGTGGCGGTGTCCGGGCCGTTGTAGCTGGCGAGCCCGCCGGAAATCACCGGGTCAAGTCCGACCTCGGCAGCGAACTCGAACGCCGTGGGCTGGTCGGTGACGTTGCGCCCGGTGGAATAGGCCTGCGCGGCCATCCCGTTCCAGTCCACGATGCCATCCGCAGACGCGGCGTCGATTGCGGCATAGCCGACGATTTCAGTAACGTGACGACCGTCAGGCTGACCTTCGGCCTCTTCGATGAGGTAGGTGAAGCCCGTTTCGCTCACTTCTCCGATCCGGGCAACTTCCCATTGCTCGCCGTTGTCGGTCTGGATCTGCAGCATGACGACCGGCGCTTCCGCGAAGGCGGTATCGAATGTCACCTGGTGGAAGACGTCCGTCGGACCGCCTTGGAACACGGTGGTGCCAACCTCAAGCTTGCTGCCATCGGAGAGCTCCCACACGCCTTCTTCGAAGGCCAGAAGGCTGACCTCTTCGGGGAGGTGCAGGTCGTCGTAGCCGTCGGGCTCATCCATGTGGAAGGTGGCGCTTGTCGAGGTGATTTCGCTGAACTCCACCGTCGCGGTCTGGATGCCGTTCATGCTGACCGGGCTGGCGAAGACAACCGCATTGTCGAAGGACGCGTTCTGGAAGATGGCGGTGCGGTCCAGATGGGTCACGTTGGTGACCTGCTGGACCGACCCGATCACATCGTCCCAGGATTCGACGTATTCGACGACAAGCTGGATGTCGTAGAGATCGGCCGCATCCTGACGGTCGCCCTTCACGTAGATCGCGGTGTCGAAGACGTTCTGCTCGAGGATCACCCCGTTCGGCGTGACCGCCGAGAGGATGAGGCCCGTGGGCATTGCGTCACCGGCGCCGAGGGTGCCGTTCACCTCGCTCCAGCCTTCATCGATCACGCCATCCGCATCAACATCGAGCCGGGTCGGATCGATCACCATCCAGCCTTCGCTGGTGGCCAGCGGCGAGTCGCCATCCCAGTCGAGAAGGTTGATCGTCGTGGTCGTCAGCGCTCCGGTGTCATACTTGATGTTGTCCTTCTGGAACGGCGGTTCGCTGTTGGGCTCGAGCGGGATCTCGAGGCCCGGAAGGTCCTGCCCGAACTTGTTCGGGGTCAGGCGCCAGCGCGGACCGGAGACGAGGCTGTCCTCGTAATAGCCCTCTGCGGCGGCCGCATCTGCATCGCGGAAGCTGACATAGACATTGGCGAAGGGATCGTCCGGGTACATGTCATAGGACCACTCGAACGGCTCGCGGTCGATCGAGGTGTACCAGGAGTCGGTGAAGCCCTCGGCAATGTCCGCGGTGCTGAAGTCGAGATCCGCCGCCGCGGCAGCTGCCACGAGCGACATGTCACGCAGCACGGTTCCGACGGCATTGCCCTCGGTGTCCTCGTTGCGGTAGCCCACCAGCACCCCATCGGGATTGTAGACCGCCGTGCCGCCGACCACGCTCATGTCGATCTGGCCGTTCTCGTCGAGCACGAAGTAGCTCGGGAGCGCGTCGCCCAGACCGTTGAAGCTGTCGACCGGCGAGACCCAGAGCGTATTGCTGGGATCGTCCGGATCGGTGACGATGTAGTAGGACGGAAGCCGGCCGATGGCGGCCTCGTTCTCATAGTCTTCCGGACGGATCTGGTCGTTGGGGTTGTTGGTGATGGTGTGGGTCACGACCAGTTCTGCCTTGGTCACGACAAAGCCGTCGGAGCCGTCCTCGAGAATGTCGGCAACGCCGTTGCCATCCTCGTCCACGGTCCACTCCTCGGGCAGGTCGATATTGACCTCCATGCGGACGTCATTGGGCCGTTTCACCGCCTCGCCCCAGCGATAGAGCAGCTTGCCGTCGTCCTTCAGGGTCACCGAGTAGTCCTGCCCGTAGGCGATATTGTAGGTGACGCTGGATTCGTTCGGCTCGAGCAGGTCGGTCAGGTCGGCCTCGCCGCCATAGCCGTTGAGGAAGCTGTCGACCACGTCGAGCGAGCCGTCAGCGCCGATATCCAGCGCACCGACGGTGATCTCTTCGGTCACGCCGTCGCCGTCGCTGTCATAATCGACGGTGGTCTTGGTCAGGCGGTAGGTGTCGAGCGTGCCGTCACGGTCAAAGTCAACATCCGTAAGCACGGTGTCGAGCGCCGGATCGGGGCTGTCCATCGCGGCCTGAAGCGCTGCAACGGTCTCCTTGACGTAGAACCCGTTCAGCGGGCCTTCGGTCAGGCTGCCGTCCTCGGCAACATAGAGATCAGCCATCTTGAGGTCATCGTCGAGCCCGCCGATGGCGGTCTCGTCACCGGGATAGGCCTGATCGGAGAGCAGCGCCTGCATGGTGGTGTAGTGCTCAGTCGAGGCCTTCACGGTCGAGCCGCCAAGGCCCAGAGACCAGGTGCCGAAAGGAGCGCCGGAGAGGAACAGGTCTGTTTCCGCGTTGCGCACGGCAAGGCCGACGATCTCGCCGGCTTCGCCATAGATGTTACCCGCGTAGCCCTCGGCATAGTCGCCGTCGAGCTCCTTCTCCTCGGCTCCGATGAAATCGGTCACGTGGAAGCCGAATTCATTGTCGATGCCGTACAGGATGGTGCCCGCGTGGCTTACATAGGGCTCGACCACCGCTCCGGCCGTGTCGAGCATCTCGGGGTAATCGGGGAATTGAAGGCCGCTGAATGTCGCTGTCAGGTCGTCGACCGAAAAGACATGTGGGGCCGAACTAAATAGTGCCATCTTACCGTCTCCTAAGGCTCCTCCCGGGACGGCTTTGGATGTTTCTGAGTCCAGTCTCTCCCACGCGGTCCCTGCCGCTATTAGGCCATGAAGTTACATTCAGAAGCCATGATATATGTCAAAGTGCATATGACGGGGTTGGTGGGTGATCGCCGTTCGGGTGCCGGGGCAGGGGCGAAGGCCCGATCTGACCGCTTTCAGCCCCTTGATCTGGCATGGCTTTTTCTGTGAGACTGAGTCTGTTCCGCCGGTGCACCGTCGGATACAAATATTTTCTCAAATCGGGAGAGACGGATGTCCGGACCTCAGCGCACACGGGTCACCTCCAGCCATTGGGGGGCCTTCGAGCTGGATGTGGAGGGGGATCGCATCGTCGCCGCGCGCCCCTTCGGCGCCGATCCCAACCCGCCCGAGATCCCGCAGGCGATTCCGGCGGCAGTGCATCACCGTAGCCGGGTGGCGCGGCCCTCGATCCGCAAGGGCTGGCTCGAGGGGCGGCAGAAGGGCGGGCGCGGCAGCGAGCCCTTCGTGGAACTGCCCTGGGACGAAGCGCTCGACATTGCCGCGCAAGAGATCGACCGGGTGCGCCGTGCGCATGGCAACGAGGCGATCTTCGGCGGCTCCTACGGCTGGTCCTCCGCCGGGCGCTTTCACCACGCACAGAGCAAGGTGCATCGCTTCCTCAACAGCGTCGGCGGCTATGTCGCCTCGTTCGGAAGCTATTCCACCGGCTGCGCGCAGGCGATCATGCCGCATGTCTTCGGGCGCGACTTCATCTCGATGCTCTACGACCACCAGGAGACCTGGCAGACGCTGCATGCCGAGACCGAGACGCTGGTGATGTTCGGCGGCATCAACCCCAAGAACAGCCAGGTCAGCATGGGCGGGGTGACGGAACACGGCACTGCGGGCTGGATCGGCAAGTTCCTCGCCAAGGGCATGTATTGCCTCAATATCGGCCCGCAGCGCGGCGACGCGCCCGAGGGCTGCGACTGGCTGCCGGTCAAGCCGGGGGCGGACACCGCGCTGATGCTGGCGCTGGCCTACGTGCTCGAGACAGAGGGGCTGGCGGATCATGAGTTCCTCGCCCGCTACAGCACCGGGTTCGAGCGTTTCCGGCCCTATCTCATGGGCGAGACCGATGGCCAACCGAAGACGCCCGAATGGGCCGCGCCGCTCTGCGGGGCCGAGCCGCAGGCGATCCGCGACCTGGCCCGGCGCATGGCCACGACCCGCACGATGATCACCGTGGCGTGGTCGCTCCAGCGCGGTGAGCATGGCGAGCAGCCCTACTGGATGTCGGCGGTGCTGGCGGCGATGCTCGGCCAGATCGGCTTGCCGGGCGGCGGCGTGGGCTATGGCTATGGCGCCATTGGAGGGGTGGGGCACGCGTTTCGCCGAATGCGCGGCATGACCCTGCCGCAGGGGGTGAACCCGGTGGGCAAGGTGATCCCGGTGGCGCGCATCGCCGACATGCTGCGCAATCCCGGTCAGCCCTATGATTTCAACGGCACGCGCGAACCCTATCCCGACATCCGGCTGATCTACTGGGCCGGCGGCAACCCGTTCCACCACCATCAGGATCTCAACGCCTTCCACGAGGCGTGGCAGCAGCCCGAGACCATCCTCGTCAACGAGCCGTGGTGGACGCCCACCGCCAAGCGCGCCGACATCGTCTTCCCGGCAACCACGCCCTACGAGCGCGAGGATATCGGCCGCTCGCCGCTCGACGACTACCTCTTCCACATGCCGGCGATGATCCCGCCGGTGGGCGAGGCGCGCGACGATTACGACATCTTCGCCGGGCTCGCCGCCCGCATGGGCGCGCTCGAGACCTATACCGAGGGCAAGACCAGCACCGAATGGATCGAGACGCTCTACGAGGGCTACCGTAGCTTTGCCGCCGAGGATGGCATCGAGGTGCCCGATCTCGAAGGCCTGCGCGAGGTCAACTGGCTGAAGCTGCCGATCACCTATGACGGCCCGAACCCGAGCTTCCTGCGCCGTTTCCGCGAGGATCCCGACAGTGCCCCGCTCGGCACGCCCTCGGGGCGGCTCGAGATCTTCTCCGACACCATCGACGGCTTCGGCTACGCCGATTGCCCCGGTCACCCGGTCTGGCTGCCGCCCTCGGAGTGGCTCGGCGCCGCCCGCGCCGAAGCGCCGTTGCACCTCGTTTCGCCGCAGCCCGGCGACAAGCTGCACAGCCAGCTCGAGGCAGCGCTGGCGGATCGCCCCGGCGCGCGCCCCGAGACGCTGATCCTGCATCCCGAGGATGCCGCGGCGCGCGGCATCGCGAGCGGCGATCTGGTGCGGGTGTTCAACGCGCGCGGCGCGGTGCGGGCCCGGGCGCGGGTCAGCGACGAGATCCGCGCCGGCGTGGTGGCGCTGCCCACCGGGGCGTGGTTCGGCGATCCGGGCGGCAACATCGACCCGCATGGCAACCCCAACGTGCTGACCGCGGATGTCGGCACCTCGAAGCTGGGGCAGGGCTGCAGCGCGCATACCGCGCTGGTCGAGGTGTCCCGTCTCGAGAAATGACCTCAGAGGGCGCCGGCGTCAGCCGTGCGCCCGTTCGCTCCGCAGCCAGCGGAACACCAGCATCAGGATCAGGGTGGTGGCGATCAGCCCGGCGAGGTCGCCCACCGCATAGACCACCAGCACGGTCACCGACCAGCCGGGCAGGATCTCTCCGGCAAAGACCAGCGACTGACCGACCGAGTTCAGCACCGAGGCGACGGCGCCGACCAGCAGCAGCCACTTCCAGTGCACCCGCTGGTCGCGTCCGGCATAGAGATTGAGCCCGACGGCGCGCATCAGCTCGAACGCCAGCGCCGCCGATCCGGCGCCTACGAGGATCGAAAGCAGGATCACCGGGTCCGTCGCCGTGCCGATGCCGGCATGGGCAAAGAGCAGCTCCGACAGGAAGGCGCCGACCGCGAGCGGCAGTACCGCCAACCGCCCCACCAGCCATGTCGAAAGCACCCGCACGCCATGCGGCAGGTAGAGCAGGCTGGCAAAGGCGGTCACGTCCGGCAGCAGGCGGGCCTGCACCGGGGTGATCAGCATTGCAGTGAGGCCGTGCGCGAGCACATAGGCCACGACGATCACGCCGAAGGCTCGAAGATACATCAGTGTCAGGTCTTTCTTGTCTGGCTCGGCGGGCGGGAGTGTTCCGGAGAAAACCGCCTGGCGCGACAGGTTGGGATCAGGCGCTCGGAAGGTCCTTGCCGACCAGATCGCTTCGAACAACGTAGTTGCGCGTTTTGCTCTGTCCCGCCCGCTCGAGCAGCCCCTGCGTGAGAAGCGTTCGAATGGCACGGTAGAGCGTGGCCTGGGCCACCGGCTCGAGCAGCGCATGGTTGCGGATCTGTTCGGTGCTGATGACATCGCCCGCCCGGCCGCTGAGGCTGTGGGCGGCAAGCAGCACGTCGCGTTCGGTGCGACTCAGGGACTCGAGGCCGACATCGCTTTCGAGCTGCTGGAGCATCTCGCGAAGTTCGAAGATCGATGTCAGCGTGTCCATGTCCTGCTTTCCAACGTGCCCGGGCCGCGCCCGTCAAGGCCGTGAAACTGCGGGCCTTTGTCCTGTTTATCACATTGATAAAGCATTGGCACCCCCCTGTGAGACATGGTAGACTCCTCGTTGACGACGTTCCGTGAGTGGTGCCGCCGTCTTGTATTTAGATCAGTGTAGCCTCGGTGACTTCGGTCGCCGAGGCATTTTTTTGCACTCTTCTAACGTGTGCCGCAAATCCCTTTCCTGAATGTGACGTAACGTTAGTGAATCGTCGTCAGGATTGAGTTCGAGCCGTATATGCCGGGCTTTCCGTTCTTGTTGCGGTCTCTTGTGCGATTTCAGGAAACACGCCTGAGATGTGTGCGCCCCGCGCCGGGGGCCGTCGTCCTGCGCCGCCGGCCGCGACCGCGCGGGTCGCTCTGGCGCGCTGCGACAGGCTCCTGTGCCGCGAATCACCGGCCGGTTTCTTGGCCATGACACCGCCCGAACAAACGAAAACGGCCCTGCCGTGGGGCAGGGCCGTCTCTTGATCTGTCGAAGCTGCGGAGGAATTATTCCTCTGCGGCCGCCTCTTCGCCTTCGTCGCCGTCATCGGCGCGCAGGCCGCGCGGTGCCGAGATGTTGGCGATCACGAAGTCGCGGTCGATGGTCGGCTTGGCGCCTTCCGGCAGGGTCACGTCCGAGATGTGGATGACGTCACCGATCTGCTTGCCGGCCAGGTCCACGGTGATGTGGTCCGGGATGTCGCCGGCGAGCACTTCAAGCTCGACTTCCTGGCGCACGATGGTCAGCACGCCACCCTTCTTCAGGCCCGGCGCGGCTTCTTCGTTGATGAAGTCCACGTGGATGAAGAGGTTGATCCGGCTGGTGCGGCGCAGGCGCATCAGGTCGAAATGGGTCGGAAGGTCTTTCACCACATCGCGCTGCACGTCGCGGCAGATGACGCGGACGTCGTCGTGACCGTCAACCTTGAGGTTGAACAGGGTCGACTTGAAGCGGCCTGCCTTCAGGCGCTTGAGCAGTTCGTTGAAGGGCACCTGGATCGCCAGCGGCTCTGCATCGCCACCAAAAACAATCCCCGGAACCATGCCGTCGCGACGGACCTGACGAGCGGCGCCCTTGCCTGTCCCCGTACGTTCCAGAGCCACGAGATCAGGAATCTCACCAGCCATGTTGATATCTCCATAAATAAGGGCAGGGTGCCTCCAAGGCTGTCACCCCGCGTAAGAGCCGCTCCGATAGACCGGATTGCGCCGGTTCTCAAGTCTCTTTTTGCCAGTTGCGGCCCCGGGGCCGCTCTCCGGCCCCCTCCTGACCGCCGCCCCGTCCCAAAGCTCCCGCGCCCGGATCCCTCGATGGCCCCATCTTCTCTGGTTAA
>NZ_JBYNAH010000387.1:0-2160 GCF_059781815.1 Salipiger sp.
GGGCCGCTTGCGCATGGCGTTGAAGGCGCCGCGCAGCTTGTAGCTGCGCACTGGGCTCAGATCCTCGCGCTTGAGCCAGACATCGGCGCCGAAGCGCTCGCTGAGATGGGCGTTGCGAAGAAGCGGTGTCTCGGGGAAAACCTCGCGCATCGCCATCGCGGCGGCGCGGGCCTTGTCTTGAAAGCTGTCCATGGCCGAGAGTTGGCGCATCGCCCCGGACAAGGCAAGCCTAGTCGAGCGACCGCCCCTCGACAAAATACCCGTAAAGCGTGGTCAGCACCGAAATGCCGATCATCGTCGCGAACCAGTTGATCACGATGGAATAGATCAGGCTGATCACCGAGCTGCTGTCGCCATCGATCATCGCCGGCACGCTGATCAGGAACTGTCCACCCATCACGATCAGCGCCAGCACAAGGATCGCCTTGTCGTCCTTCTTGGTGGCCTGCCACGATTCGCCAAGGCTCAGTGTCTCGCCCAGCGCGGCAGCCGGCAGGATCAACCCGATGCGGAAAAACACGTAGCTCGCCAACCCGACGAGACCGAAGGCCACGAGGCCAACCAGCCCCGGCGCGGCCATCGCCACCCCCATCGCCAGCCCGCCGATCACCGCGATGCCGAGCCCGATCAGAAGGCCGATGACGATGGAGCGGCCGAGATAGCTCAGGATCTCCGATCCGTGCCACGCGGGCAGCCAGCCGCGCGGGGTCTCTCCGGTCAGCACGAACCGGTGCCAGCCGACGGCGATCCAAAGGCTCGCCACCAGCGCAAGTGTCATCAGGATCAGCAATTCTCCGGCCGCCACCGGGGCCGCGGCGGGATCGCCGCTGACCGGATCGGCCTGCGGCATCATGAAGGTCAGGATCTGCGACGCCGCCTGCAGCAGGTACAGCACCGCCGACACGCGCAGCGCCGGGCCGAGATTGTCCAGCACCATCCGCACCGAATGCATGAAGATCGTCCAGCCCATGGCACCGCCTGTGTTTTCGCCTCACCCCGGCAGGGCTAGCACAGCCCGAGGGGGCGTCAACGCCCGATCCTTGCCCCTGCGTCGAAAAGGCGGTAACCCGCGCTCCAGTTTGCACGTGAGGAAAACCCGATGTCCGCGCCCAAGAAAGTCGTCCTGGCCTATTCCGGTGGCCTCGACACCTCGATCATCCTGAAATGGCTCCAGGTGGAGTATGGCTGTGAGGTCGTCACCTTCACCGCCGATCTCGGTCAGGGAGAGGAACTCGAACCCGCCCGCAAGAAGGCAGAGATGCTGGGCGTGTCCAAGGTCTATATCGAGGATCTCCGAGAGGAGTTCGTGCGCGATTTCGTCTTCCCGATGTTCCGGGCCAACGCGCTTTACGAGGGGCTCTACCTGCTGGGCACCTCGATCGCGCGCCCGCTGATCTCCAAGCGGCTGGTCGAGATCGCCGCCGCCGAGGGCGCCGACGCGGTCGCTCACGGCGCCACCGGCAAGGGCAATGACCAGGTGCGCTTCGAGCTGGCCTGCTACGCGCTCAACCCCGAGATCAAGGTGATCGCACCCTGGCGCCTGTGGGACCTCACCTCGCGGACCCGCCTGATCGACTTCGCCGAGAAGAACCAGATCCCGATCGCCAAGGACAAGCGCGGCGAGGCGCCGTTCTCGGTCGATGCCAACCTCCTGCACACCTCCTCCGAGGGCAAGGTGCTCGAGAACCCGGCCGACGAGGCGCCCGACTACGTGCTGCAGCGCACCGTGCCGGTGGAGCAGGCGCCCGATGAGCCCGAGTTCATCGAAATCGGTTTCGAGAAGGGCGACGCGGTGTCGATCAACGGCGAGGCGATGTCGCCCGCGACGATCCTGACCAAGCTCAACGAGCTCGGTGGCAAGCACGGCATCGGCGTGCTAGACCTGGTGGAGAACCGCTTCGTCGGCATGAAGTCCCGCGGCATCTACGAGACCCCGGGCGGCACCGTGCTGCTCGAGGCGCATCGCGGCATCGAGCAGATCACCCTCGATTCCGGCTCCGGCCACCTCAAGGATTCGATCATGCCGCGCTATGCCGAGCTGATCTATAACGGCTTCTGGTTCTCGCCCGAGCGCGAGATGCTGCAGGCGCTGATCGACAAGAGCCAGGAGCACGTGACCGGCACCGTCCGTCTCAAGCTCTACAAGGGTGTCGCCCGCAC
>NZ_JBYNAH010000189.1:0-10342 GCF_059781815.1 Salipiger sp.
GAGGGCAAGCAGGGCGAAGCCGGCGAGCGCAAAGCCGGCTGCGAAGGCCGCCCTGCGCGGGGTGAGACGGTTGAGGTCCCGGCAGCTCAGTTCCGGACGCAGCCGGGTTTCGGCGCGGCGGGCCAGCGTATCCCCGTGGCGATCTGCGATCTCGGTCCGGATGTCGGCCTCGGAGGCGAAGGCCCGGACCACCTCGCCGCAAGGAGCGGGCAGCGCGGCGCGGGCGGCCGCGAAGGTCTCGGGGCGGGCGGTGGCGAGGAACAGCGTGTCGCCCACGCGCAGCCATGGCAGCGCCGCGTGGCGCAAGCAGAGTTCGGGGGGCAGGAGATCCGCAAGCGCCGGGTCGGGCGGGCGGGTGTTGCGCTGGAAACTGAGCACCGGGCCGCGCCAGACAGGCGCTGGCGCCTCGGCAGGACCGGTGGCCCGTGACGGCGCCTCGGCAAAGCGCCGGGCTGCGTCGGTTCGCGCTTCCGCCGCGGCCGCAACAGACAGATCACGCGGATGGCGCGACGAACGAAAGACCGGTCTGGGCTCTGGCATGGCCCCCTCCTGTGCCGGGACAGGAGGGGTTCTGGGATCTTATGGTAAAGTGCTGGTTAATTTCGGCGGGCCCCGCCGAAATATCGCCCGCTTACATGGCCTGAACGAAGCGCTCGAACAGGTAGAAGCTGTCCTGCGGGCCGGGGCTCGCCTCAGGGTGGTGCTGGACCGAGAACACCGGACGGTCGCTCATGCGGATGCCGCAGTTGGAGCCGTCGAACAGCGAGACATGGGTCTCGACCACGCCCTTGGGCAGCGACTGGCCGTCGACCGCGAAGCCGTGGTTCATCGAGGTGATCTCGACCTTGCCGGTCTCGATTTCCTTGACAGGGTGGTTGGCGCCGTGGTGGCCGTGGTTCATCTTGACGGTCTTGCCGCCAAGCGCCAGCGCCAGCATCTGGTGGCCGAGGCAGATGCCGAAGACCGGCAGCTCGGTCTCGTCGAGGATGCCCTTGATCATCGGCACGGCATAGACGCCGGTGGCCGCCGGGTCGCCGGGGCCGTTCGACAGGAACACGCCGTCGGGATTGTGGGCCAGCACCTCTTCCTTGGTGGCGGTGGCGGGCAGCACGGTGACATCGCAGCCGGCGGAGGCGAGGCAGCGCAGGATGTTGCGCTTGGCGCCGTAATCGATGGCGACCACCTTTTTCTTCGGCGCGGTCTGCGGCGCGTAGCCCTCGGGCCAGGCCCACCGCATCTCGTCCCAGCGGTAGCTCTGCGCGCAGGTGACGCCCTTGGCGAGGTCGACCCCGGTCAGGCCCGGGAAGGCGCGTGCTGCCTTGACCAGTGCCTCGACGTCGAACTTGCCCTCGGGATCATGCGCCAGCGCCACGTGCGGCGCGCCGGATTGCCGGATGGCGCGGGTCAGCCGCCGCGTGTCGATGCCGCCGATGGCGATGCGCCCGCGCGAGGCCAGCCACTCGGACAGCTCCTGCACCGCGCGCCAGTTCGAGCTTTGCGTCGGCATCCACTTGACCACCATGCCCGCTGCCACCGGATCGCCGGTCTCGTCATCCTCGGGATTGACGCCGACATTGCCGATATGCGGGAAGGTGAAGGTCACGATCTGGCCCGCGTAGGACGGGTCGGTCATGATCTCCTGATAGCCGGTCATGGCGGTGTTGAAGCAGAGCTCGGCCTCGGTCTGGCCGGTGGCGCCGAACCCCTGTCCATAGAACAGCGTGCCATCGGCGAGGGCGAGGCAGGCGGTAGGTTTGGCGATCGGCGGCATGGCGCGACTCCTTTTGGCAGCTGGCAGACGGCAAATTGCGCCTTAGGTAAGGTGCGCGGGACTTGGGGTCAAGTGCTATCCTGAAAACGGAATGTGTTTTAAATCAATAACTTGGACTGCGGTCGCGCAGAGTTGCGCCGCGCCGGGGCTTTCGGTAGGTTGGGCTCTTGAAACGTCAACGGGGATTATCGTTTCCATGCAATTGCGAGAACGCATCTCGGCTGCGACCAAGCAGGCGATGAAGGACCGGGCGACTGACAGGCTGTCGACGCTGCGGCTGATCAACGCCACATTCAAGGATCGCGACATCGCGGCGCGGGGCGACGGCAACGAGACCGGGGTCGATGAGGCCGAATTGCTGGCGCTGCTGGTGAAGATGGTCAAGCAGCGCAAGGAAAGCGCGCGGACCTATGAAGAGGGTGGTCGGCTCGACCTTGCCGAGCAGGAGCTGGCCGAGGTCGAGGTGATCGAGGAATTCCTGCCAAAGCCTTTGAGCGACGAGGAAATCGCGCAGGCCGTCGACAGCGCCATGAGCGAGGTCGGCGCCAGCTCGATCCGCGACATGGGCCGGGTGATGGGGGTGCTCAAGGGGCGCTACCAGGGCCGGATGGACTTCGGCGCCGTGGGCCCGATGGTCAAGGATCGGCTCGCCGCGGCGGGCTGATCGGGGCGCGGCTCAGGGCTCCGGGAACTGCTCTCGGGCCGCCGCCCAATCCTCTGCATCGACGGGGAAGCGCTGTACAAAACGGGTCTTGAACCCGACCCTTCCGCGCCGCGCGCCGAAGTTTTCACCGTGATTGAGCACGTAGAGCACCGCCGGGCGGCGCAGCGCCGAGAGGCAGCGCCCGGCGAGTCGCGCGAGATAGGGAAACATGCGGTGCTCATGCGCCGTCATCTCGCGCAGGAAGGCGGCGCTCGCGGGCAGATCGGGATCGTGCAGCAGCGCGGTGCAGGAGCCGCAGAGCTTCCAGAACGGCTTGCGCAGCGGCTTTGTGAGGCCGCGCGGCCCGGCGAGCGCCACGTCGCCCGTCGCGTGATCCATGACATAGCCGGTCTCGACGAGATAGCCGGCCTCCTGCCGCTCCAGCATCTCCGAGACCGTGCCGTCGCGCAGCAGGTCGTCGGCATCGAAGCTCATGACATAGGCCGCGCCGGTCTCGCGCGTGGCGAGGTGATCGCAGAGCGCGGCGAGCTTGCGCCACTTGTCGTTGCCCGGGGTCGGATCCTCGAAGGGCAGCCAGCTCAGGCGCGGGTCGTCGGGCAGGGGCGGGCGCTGCTGGCAGCAGATCACGGCCTCCCAGGCGCCGTCCTGCCGGCGGAAGCTCTCGACGGTTTGCGCCAGCCGCTCGGTCACCGCCTGCCAGTCGCCCACGTGATGCGGGCCGACCAGCGGCACGAGGAAGATCACCTTTTCGGCCCGGGGCCTTGTCTTCCCGCCGCTTGCCACCCGCAGCGCCAACGCCGCCTGCTCGGAGGGCGCGGGCGAGAGCCGCGCGGCCAGCGAGGGCGCGAGCGCCGCCGCGGCAAGCAGGGCGTAGCGTTTGAGCTTGGGCGTGGCGGGGGCCTGGGCCATGGGAAATCCTTGACGGGGCCGGGGCGGCTTTAGGGGCGGGTGAGCACGCGCACCCGGTCGCTCAGCTCGGCGAAGAGGGTCTTGCGCTCGTCTTCGCTCAGAAACGCGCCGATCTCAACCTCCCGCCCGCTGCCCTGAAGCGTCACGTAATAGGGCACCGGGCCGCCGCGCTCGTGCATGGCGACCTTGACCCAGTAGGGATTGCCCTCCCAGTCCTGGTCGGGGCCGCGCGGGTTGTGGCGCACGAGGCGCAGGGTCTCGTGGTCGATGGTGAGGATCTCGAGGATCTGCCGGTCGCGGTTGTTGCGCCGGATGGCGAGCCAGATGCCGCCGACCGCCAGCAGCATGAAGGGCAGCAGCCCCCAGAGCAGCACCGTGCCGATCAGCCCGAAGAACGGGATCAGCGCCAGCAGGAAGAAGCTCAGCATGAAGATCGAGAAGCCCTCGGCCGAGAGCGACTGGTGCGGCCAGAGATGCAGCTCTGCCCGGTCGGAAGGTGCGTCGGTCTGTTCCCAGCGATACGGCATGACGGGCGAAATCTAGCACCTCCCGCGCGCCGGTCGACAGGAAAGATGTCGCAGCGCTGCAGCTTTGGCGGGGGAGGCACGGCTCAGGCCGAGAGCCAGCCGGTCTCGAGCGCGCTCGCCCATTCGTCGCGGCCTCGGGCGCGGGCGAGGGCGGCCATGCGGCGGCTGTCATAGGGCACGTGGCGGTGGCTCACCTGCCAGTCCTCGCCCACGCGGGTCAGCACCGCGTAGCAGGCATCGGGCGTGCCGGTCTCGACGACATGCGGCACCGGGTGGATGTCGTCATAGCCGGGGCAGCCGACGCTGCCGGGATTGACGATGAGCTGGCCGTTCAGGCGCAGGGCGCGGGGCAGGTGGGTGTGGGCGCAGAGGATCAGCGGCCTGGTGACGCCGCCGAGTCGGGCGGCGATGGTTGCGTGCGGGGCCGGGTGAACGACGCCCTGCGGGCTGACCTCGTCGAGCCAGTAGGTGTGATCGTCGCCGGGGGTGGCGTGGCAGAGGAAGGCATCTCCCAGCTCCAGCACCATCGGCAGGCTGCGCAGCCAGCCCATCGCCTTTTCGGGCAGCTCGTCGCGGGCCACGCGGTCCGAGGCCATGAGTTCTTCCCTCGGGTGGTCGATCAGGTGGCGGTCGTGGTTGCCGCGCACGGTGGGGAAGGCGCGGGCGTGCAGGATCTCCCAGGTCTCGGCGGCGGCGAGCGGGCCGCTGAACACGTCGCCCAGGTTGACCACCGTGCCGATGCCGAGCGCGTCGATGTCAGTCAGCACCGCGCGCAGGGCGTCGGCGTTTCCGTGGATGTCGGCGATGGCGGCGAAGCGGCTGGGCAGGGTCATGGGGCGAGTGCAACCGGTTTTGCGCCTGCGCGCAAGGAGGCAGATCAAGCCGGGGCGGAATGCCTGCAAAAGAAGAAGGCCCCGGAGCGATGCTCCGGGGCCTTCGGGTCTGTCGGGATCAGCGTGGCGCTTAGTGCGCGTGCTGCTTGTCCCAGTCCTCGCGCTTCGGCAGCTGCTCGAAGGTGTGCTCCGGCGGCGGCGAGGGCAGGGTCCACTCGAGCGTGTCCGCGTATTCGTTCCACGGGTTCTTCTCGGTGGCCGGTGCGCCCTTGCGGATCGTGTAGATCACGATGCCGAAGAACAGCAGGAACGAGGCGAAGGACAGGAGCGCACCCCAGCTCGACACGAAGTTCCAGGTGGCGAAGGCCTCGGGGTAGTCGATGTAGCGGCGCGGCATGCCCTGGCGGCCCAGGAAGTGCTGCGGGAAGAAGGTCAGGTTCACGCCGATGAAGAACATCCAGAAGTGAAGCTTGCCCAGCGTCTCGGGGTACATCTTGCCGGTCATCTTCGGCAGGTAGAAATAGACCCCTGCGAAGATGGTGAAGGCCGCGCCCATCGACATGGTGTAGTGGAAGTGCGCCACGACGTAGTAGGTGTCGTGATAGGCGCGGTCCACGCCGGCCTGGCTCAGCACGATGCCGGTCACGCCGCCGATGGTGAACAGGATCAGGAAGCCGAGGGCGAAGAGCATCGGCGTCTTGAACTCGATCGAGCCGCCCCACATCGTCGCGATCCACGAGAAGATCTTAACGCCGGTGGGCACCGCGATGACCATGGTGGCGAGCATGAAGTAGCTCTGCTGACGCAGTGACATGCCGACGGTGTACATGTGGTGCGCCCACACGACGAAGCCGAGCGCGCCGATCGCGATGATCGCCCAGACCATCGGCAGGTAGCCGAAGACCGGCTTGCGCGAGAAGGTGGCGATCACGTGGGATGCGATGCCGAAGCCCGGCAGGATCACGATGTACACTTCCGGGTGGCCGAAGAACCACAGGATGTGCTGGTAGAGGATCGGGTCACCGCCACCTGCGGGATCGAAGAAGGTGGTGCCGAAGTTACGGTCGGTCAGCAGCATGGTGATGGCGCCGGCCAGAACCGGAAGCGCCAGCAGGATGAGCCACGCGGTGACGAAGATCGACCAGGCGAAGAGCGGCACCTTGAACAGGGTCATGCCGGGGGCACGCATGTTCAGGAAGGTGGTGATGATGTTGATCGCGCCGAGGATCGACGAGGCGCCCGAGACGTGCACCGCGAAGATCGCGAGGTCGGTCGACATGCCGGCTTCGGTGGTCGAGAGCGGCGGATACAGAACCCAGCCGATGCCCGAGCCGAGCTGGCCGTTGCCGCCGGGCGAGAACACCGAGCAGACCGCCAGCGTGGTGCCGGCAGCGTAGAGCCAGAAGGACAGGTTGTTCATCCGCGGGAACGCCATGTCCGGCGCGCCAATCTGCAGCGGCATGAAGTAGTTGCCGAAGCCGCCGAAGAGCGCCGGAATCACCACGAAGAACATCATCAGGATGCCGTGGCCGGTGATCATCACGTTCCAGAGATGGCCGTTGGGCGTGCAGTTCTCGACCGAGGTCGGAATCAGGCGTGCCCCTTCCATGCACATGAATTGAACGCCCGGCTCCATGAGCTCGAGTCGCATGTAAACGGTGAAGCACACCGAAATGAGGCCCACGATCGCCGAGGTGATCAGGTAGAGAATCCCGATATCCTTGTGATTCGTAGACATGAACCAGCGGGTGAAGAACCCCCGGTTATCCTCATGTTCGTGGCCGTGAATGGCGGCGTCTGCCATTGTCTGCCTCCTGTTGGTCCGTCCCAGGCGGCTGCAAACATACGCAACCCACCCCTCTTTCAGGTTTCTCTTTTAGAATGTCACCAAGGATGCGGCAATATAGCCGTTTGATCTGGATCAAACTTTATTGTCGCACCTCCTTGTGCCAGCGCGGCACGCACATAAGGGGCCGCGCCGGGCCCTCCGACCGGCGCCGATCCTGCCCCGACGTCAGGTTTTCCTGACCTGCGCCCGTGCCGCGGCGGTGTTAGGCTACCTGCATTGAACCAAAGATTTTGCTGCCAGTGGAGATGCCAGAAATGGCGTATTTCGATCAAATCCCTTCCGAAACGCTTCTGAGCCGGCTTTCGCGCTGGCTCGAGACCCCCTTCGCCAGCCGTCAGCGCCGTATTGCCGAGCGCATCAGGCGGCTTCGCGCCATGTCGGATCGCGAGCTCGCCGATCTCGGCCTGAGCCGCGACGACATCCTTTATCACGCCTTCCGAACGCCCTGACCGGGCGTCGCCCCCCCAAACGTCACCTTGCACGGTCCCCTTTCGCAAGGTGTGCGCGCCTGTCGGTGTTGTTCCCCACGCAGACAGGCTAGCCTGACCGGAGCGGCGTTCTCCCCCAGATGTGCTGCTCCGGTCATTTTCTTTGAGGAACGCCTCTCATGAACGCCTCCATGAACGCGCCAACCGATGGCACGCCCCCTCGGATCGCGGTCGCGACAATGTCCGACCTCGCCGAGATCGAGGCGATCGTGGAGGCGGCCTATCGCCCGTATGTGGCGCGCATGGGCATGTTGCCCGGGCCGATGCGCGACGATTACGCCGCCCATGTCGTCGCAGGGCGGCTGCGGGTGCTGCGCGATGAGGCCGGCGTGGCCGGCCTTCTGGTGCTGATTCCCGGCGAGGATCACATGCTGCTCGACAACGTGGCCATCGCGCCGCGGGCGCAGGGCAGGGGATACGGGCGCCTCTTGCTCGAGTTTGCCGAGGCCGAGGCGCTACGGCAGGGTTTCGATGCCATCCGCCTCTACACCCATGTGAGCATGGTCGAGAACATCGCGATCTACGGCAGGCGCGGCTATGCCGAGACCCACCGCGCCGAGGTCAACGGCCTGCGCCGGGTCTACATGGAAAAGCGGCTCGACTGAGCGGCTCAGCCCCCGAACACCTCTTCGAAGCTGCGCTTGAGTGCGACGTCGAGGTCTTCCATGCAGACCGGCAGGCCGAGATCGACGAGGCTGGTGACGCCGAACTCGGTGATGCCGCAGGGCACGATGCCCTCGAAATGCGACAAGTCCGGTTCGACGTTGATCGAGATGCCGTGGAAGCTCACCCATTTGCGCAGGCGGATGCCGATGGCGGCGATCTTGTCTTCGGTCATGCGACCGTCGGGCAGGCGCGGCTTGTCCGGGCGCTCGACCCAGACTCCGACGCGGCCCTCGCGGATATGGCCGGTGACGTTGAACTCGGCCAGCGCCGCGATCACCCAGGCCTCGAGCTGCTGCACGAAGCGGCGGATGTCGCGCCCGCGCTTGTTGAGGTCGAGCATGACATAGATCACCCGCTGGCCGGGGCCATGGTAGGTGTACTGCCCGCCGCGCTTGCTCTCGTAGACCGGGAAGCGGTCGGGCTCGCGCAGATCCTCGACTCGCGCCGAGGTCCCGGCGGTGTAGAGCGGCGGGTGCTCGAGCAGCCAGATCGCCTCGTCGGCCTCGCCCGCGGCAATGGCAGCGGCGCGCGCCTCCATGAAGGCGACGGCTTCGTCATAGCCGGTCAGGCCATCGGTTGTGATCCATTCGGTCATGCCTGCGGGCTAGGCCCAGACGGGCGACCCGTCAAGTCTGTGCAGTATGGGGCAGAGACGCGTGATCCTGCAGGGTTGAGGCATTCTTGCATCACTCTCTCATTGACAGAATCGTGAAGCCAACAGAGCCTGACCCCATAGAACGTCGACTTTTCGCCTCATTCCATGCGGCCGCGGTCCGAATTCTCCGGCGGTACGCTTCATTGCTTCAGGAGATTTACCGTGAAACGCAGTTTCATCGCCGGCCTTCTCACATCCAGCATCGCCCTCACGCCACTCCCGGCGCTTGCCGACAACGCGTTTGTCGGTGGCCTCGTGGGCGGCATCATCGGCAGCGCGATCGCCAGCCAGCCCAAGCAGCAGAAGGTCTACCGGGCCCCGGCCAAGAAGACCTACACCCGCAGCAGCTCCAGCAGCTCTGTGAACAGCGCGCAACGCCAGATCAACCGCGACACCCAGACCGCGCTGAACTATTTCGGCTTCAACGCCGGTACGGTCGACGGCGTGATGGGCAGCCGCTCGCGCTCGGCGATCTCGAGCTATCAGGCCCAGATGGGCTACAGCCCCACCGGCCAGCTCACCGAGTACGAACGCAATTTCCTGATCGGCTCCTATCACCGTGCGCAGGCGGGCGGGCCCGCCACGGCTCAGCTCATCGCGTCCAACCCGCTTGGCGTGAAGGGCCTGCTGATTGCCTATCGTGACGAGCAGATGAATGGGGGAGGCAGCACGTCGACCGCCTCGATCGGCGGTCATTACGGCCTGCCCAGCGTCGTCGCAGCGGCGGTGAACGAGATCGCCAAGAGCTCGGACCCGACCGCGGAGCAACTGGTGCAGCGCAGCGGCTTCATCCAGCTCTCCGATATCAATGGCGACGGCCAGACCGACTACATCATCGACACGTCGGTCACCGGCTCGGCGTTCTGGTGCAGCGCCCAGAGCTGCATGGTGCGCGTCTTCGCATCGACCCCGGACGGCTACGAGCGCAACGACTTTCAGGCCTTCAACGTGACGCCGGCGATGTTCGCCTGTACCCGCGGGACCTGCACCAAGACCGATGGTGGCCCGACCATGGCTGCGGTCTCGCCGGCAGTCCCTGTGCCGGAGGCGATCCGCCCGGCGCCCGGAACGCAAATGGCAGCCGCCCCGGTGCCCTCGGCGATTCCCGCGGTGCCCGCGAGCACTGCCGCGGTCAACGAGAGCCCCGCTCTGCCCAACTTCTTCGGCGGAGCTAACAGCCCGGTCGCGGCCTCGCTGGCCTCGCATTGCAATACCGTGAGCCTCGTGACTTCGACCAATGGCGGCTACATCACCGCCGACACGCTCACCGATGCCGACGCGGCGCTGGCCGAGCAGCTCTGCCTCGCCCGGACCTACGCGATCTCGGCCGGCGAGACGTTGATGGCGCAGGTGCAGGGCGCAAGCCCGCAGCAGATTGCCGATCAATGCGCCAGCTTCGGTGCGCTGCTGAAAGAGCAGGTCGCCTCGGTCTCGCTGCAGCCCCGCGATCAGGTGCTGCAGAGCGTCGGCCAGTTCGTGCTGTCCTCGGGCATGTCGCCGGCGCAAATCGAGAAGACGGCTCAGATCTGCCTTGCCTCGGGCTACAAGGCCGACGACATGGGCACCGCCATGGGGGCGGCGCTGATGCTGGTGGCGCTGGGCAAGGGCCCCTATGCCGAACTTCTGGGGCATCACCTGAGCCAAGGCTTCGGCGCCACCCAGCGCGAGGATCTCGCGGTGGCGTGGTACGATCAGGCGCTGAGCTCGCTCGACGGCGGGGCCACCCCGGTCTTTGGCCCCGGCCAGCCCGAGCGCGCGGGCCTTCTGCGCAAGGCGTCGATGATGCTGGGCGGCACTGCCGGCGCAGGTCGCGCGGCCACGCCCGAAGTGACCCAGGCCGGCCTGCCGGTGTTCAGCATTTCCGAGTGATCGCCAGCGTTGTTCCACGGTGCGGCGGCGGGCGCGAAAGAGCCCCCCGCCCAGCGTTTCGAGGGGCGCGAGAAAAAAAAGTGTCGCCCCTGCAATTCCCACATTTAATAC
>NZ_JBYNAH010000190.1:0-10332 GCF_059781815.1 Salipiger sp.
CCAGCCGCAGCGCCAGCCCGGCACGGGCGGCGCGGGCGCGCATGTCGGCCAGCATGGCCGCCTCGCCGCCATGCAGATGGGTGGCGCCGGTGACATCGAGCACCAGCCCGTCCGCCGCCTCGATCCCGACCCAGGGGCAATAGCGCGTGGCCCAGCGGCGCAGCGCCGCGAGGAAGCGCGCATCGCGGCCCGGATCGGCCGGCGCGGTGAGCAGCGCCGGGCAGTAGATCCGCGCATCCGCCAGCGCCATGCCGCGATGCAGCCCCTCGGCCTCGGCCCGCGCGTTGAGGCAGTAGAGCCGCTCGGCATTGGCCTGTTTCAGCACCAGCGCGAAGGGCGCCTCAACCGGACGCGCGCGCAGAGCCCGGTCGCTCGGCAACCGGGGAAACCACATGGAGACGATGCGCCGTGTCCGTCCAAAGAACATCCCAGGCTCCCAGTGTTCCCGATTTGTTCTTTATAATTTCCCAACGCAGCGCTGTCGAGTCCGCCTCCTCGGCGGTGGCCAGGCGCGGGGCGGCGTGCCAGCGGGTCTCTGCGGCGTTGCTGCCCATGCCCTCGGGGATCAGGCACAGCCCGGTGCTGCCGCCGCTCTTCGCGGCGAGCTGCAGGCGGCGACCCTGGCGCAGGTCGAGCGGCTTGGTGATCTCGCACACCACCAAGGGCACGGCGCCGTCGCGCAGCGCCTCCTCGGTGACCGCCAGCGCATCGGTGGGCGAGGGCGCCTCGGCGATCAGCAGCCGCGCCGGATCGAAGATGCGCGACAGCCCCTGCGGGTTCAGCGCCTCATGGCTCCAGCCCGGGCGCACCCAGAGCACCGGGCCCGCGCCCTGCGCCGCGAGGATCGCGGCGAAGCTGGTGGCACCGGGGCCGCAGACCTCGTGGACGCGGGCGGGGCGCAGGGGGAAGCTGTCGAACAGATTCGCGGGCATGGGGGCAGGATACAGGGTCGGGCCGGGGCGGGCCAAGATCCTGCATCGGTCAAAGCGCGGAAAGCGGGCAGATCCTGCGCGCGGGCGGTGCCGGATGCATCGCCGCGATTGACGCAGGGCGCGCGCGGTGCGCCACTGTCGCGATGTTGAGACGTTCCCTTCCCGGGGCAGGCCGCCGATGAGCGCGCCGCTGCCCTACCGCCTTGGACCCGCGCGCCCGGCGCTCGGTCTCGTCGTGCTGCAATCGGACGAGACCGTCGAGGCCGACATGCGCCGGCTGATCCCGCAGCGCGGCAACCTCATGGTCACCCGCGTGCCTTCGGGCGCCGAGGTCACCCCCGAGACGCTGGCCGAGATGGAGGGCCACCTGGCGCAGGCGGCGGCGCTGTTCCCGCCCTGGGCGCGATTCTCGGCGGTGGGCTATGCCTGCACCTCGGGCACGGCGCAGATCGGCGCGCCGCATGTGGCGGCGCAGATCCGCGCGGCGGTGGAGACGGAGGCGGTGAGCGAGCCGGTCTCGGCGCTGATCGCCGCCTGCGCGGCGCTGGGAGTGCGCCGGCTGGGGCTGATCTCGCCCTACGTGGCCGAGGTCTCGGGGCGGCTGCGGGCGGTGCTGGCGGAGGCGCGGATCGAGACGCCGGTCTTTGCCAGCTTCGAGGTGCCCGAGGAGGCGCGGGTGGCGCGGATCGGGGCGCAAAGCCTCCGCGACGCGGCTGTAAGGCTGGCCGGGGAGGCGCCGCTGGACGGGCTGTTTCTCTCCTGCACCAACCTGCGCACGCTGCCGGTGATCGATGCGCTCGAGGCCGAGCTCGGGATGCCGGTGCTGTCGAGCAACCAGGTGCTGGCCTGGCACCTGATGCGGCTCGCCGGGATCGCGGCGCCGAAGCGGGCGCCGGGGCGGCTTTTCACGCAGACGCGGTGACGGCGCGGCGGGCCTGCCAGAGCTGGCGGGCGGTCTCGAGCGGTGCGTCCTGCCCCAGCGTGTCGAGCGCCAGCGCAGCGGTGCCGAGCACCACGGCCTCGGCGAAGGGGTCTTCGCGTTCGCCCGCCCAGAGCGCGCTGAGCAGGGCGGGATCGCTCTCGCCATCGTCGAGGCGGCGGGTTTCCTCGGGCAGGAGCGCCGGGACGCTGCTCTCCCACGCCGCGCCGCCGCGCAGGCCGAAGCCGGCGATGGCCTTGGCCGGGTGACGCTCGAACTCGCCGCCGCCGCCCTTGATCACGGTAAGCGACTGCAGCCCGAGGAGCGCGCCCGCATCGGCCTGCAGCAGGCGATAGGGCGGGTGGAACACGCCCTGCACCGAGGCCGTCGCGCGCGCCGGGTTGAGCATCCGGCAGACGGTGTTGACGCAGGAGCGCAGGTGCAGCACGTCGCGCAATCTCAGTAGCCGGAAGAGCGCCGGCGAGAGCGTCTCGAGCGGCAGGTAGGCGATGCCGTGGCGCGCCATCAGCGCAGCAGCCTCGGAGGGCGCTTCGGCCACCGGGATGCCGGCGGCGGCGAGCCCGTTGCGCACCGCAGCGTCGGCGCCGTTCCAGCCATGCATCAGGACAGGATGGCCGGCATCGGCCACCAGCCGCGCCGAGAGCAGGAACCACGGCAGGCCGCGGGTGCGGCCTGCGGCATAGGACGGCCAGTCGAGCGCCGGGCGGGGCAGCGCGGGCAGGCTCTGCTGCGCGGCTTCGGCAAAGCCCGCGATCTCGTCGGCGGTCTCGCCCTTCATCCGCATCAGCATCAGGAGTGCGCCGATGGCATGCGGATCGGCCTCGCCCGAGAGCATCAGCTGCATCGCATCGACCGCTTCCTCGCGGCTCAGCGAGCGCGACCGTCCGGGGCCACGCCCCAGCGTGCGGACATGGGCGCCAAGCGTCATTCGGCGGCCACCTTCGACTGGGTCGCGGCGAGGATCGAGGCCAGCTCGGGCCGGCAGGAGCCGCAATTCGTCCCCGCCTCCAGCGCCGCGCCGATCTGCTCGACGCTGACCAGCCCCTGCGTCTCGATGGCGGCGACGATGGTGTTGAGCCCGACATTGAAGCAGGAACAGACCAGCGGGCCGGGATCGGGGCGGTCGGCCGGCGGTTGGCCGGTGAGCGCGTCGGGGGCCTCGGTGCCCGGCAGGGTGGCGAGGAAATCGCGCTTCAGCGCCACCGGCTCGGGGCCTGCAAACAGCGCCGCGATCAGCCGGTCGCCATCGTGGAAAGCGATGCGGGCGAGGCCGCGGCGGGCGTCGATCAGGGTCTGGCACTCGGCATCGGGCAGGCCGAAGAGGGCGCGGGCATGGGCCTCCCAATCGTCGGGCTGGGCCGCGGCGGCAAGCTCGGCGCGCCAGCCGGCGCGGGTGCGGGCGCGGGCCCAGTACTCGGCGGTGGGGGTGAATTCGGTGGCGGACACGGCGTAGCCGTACCACGCCGCGTCGAACCGTGCCACCGCCGTCACGCTGGCCTTGCTCTCGGGCTGGCCCGAGACCGGGTCGGTGTTGGCGGCGACCAGCGCGTCGATGCGGGCCGAGGGCGCGGTCTCGCCGGTCCAGTGCATCGGCGCGAAGACATCGCCCGGCGCCACTGCGTCGGTCAGGCGTGCGCGCAGGATCGCCTTGCCCTGCGGGTTCTCGAGCCGCACCAGATCGGCGGGCGCGATGCCGAGGCGACGGGCATCCTCGGGATGGATCTCGAGGAAGGGCTCGGCGAGATGCGCGGCCAGCCGCGGCGAGCGCGCGGTGCGCGTCATGGTGTGCCACTGGTCGCGGATGCGCCCGGTGTTGAGCCGGAAGGGCAGCTCGGCGCAGGGCTGCGAGGCCGGGGCGCGGTAGCGGATCGGCAGCATCCGCGCCTTGCCGTCGGGGTGGTAGAACTTGCCGTCGGCGAAGAAACGGCCACCGTTGCGGGTGGCGCTGGCGGGCCAGCGGAAGGGCGGCATCGCCATGTAGGCGCTGTCGGTGAGCTCGGCCTTGGCGGAGATGTCGAAATCGCGCCCGAGCTTGCCGGCGAGCCCGGAAAGCGCGGCATATTCACGGAAGATCTCGGCCGGGCAGGCATAGTCGAAGGCGTCGCGCCAGCCCATGCGGCGGCCGACCTCGGCGAGGATCTCCCAGTCGGGGCGCGCGCTGCCCGGCGCGGGCAGCACGGCGCGCTGGCGGCTGATGGTGCGGTCGGAGTTGGTGACCGTGCCCTCCTTCTCGGCCCAGGCGGAGGCGGGCAGCAGCACGTGGGCGAGCCGCGCGGTGTCGGTGGCGGCGGTGATGTCGGAGACCACGACGAAATCGCAGCCCGCGATGGCCTTGGTCACCGCGTCGGCCTCGGGCATGGTGACGGCGGGGTTGGTGTGGATGATCCACAGCGCCTTGATCCGCCCGTCTCCGGCGGCACGGAACAGGTCGACCGCCTTGAGCCCCGGCGCGTCGGCCATGCGCGGGCTGTCCCAGAATTCATGCACCGCGGCGCGGTGGTCGGCGTTCTCGATATCGAGGTGACAGGCCAGCATGTTGGCCAGCCCGCCGACCTCGCGCCCGCCCATGGCGTTGGGCTGGCCGGTGACCGAGAACGGCCCGCAGCCGGGGGTGCCGATGCGGCCCGTGGCGAGGTGGCAGTTGAGGATGGCGTTGACCTTGTCGCTGCCCGAGGTCGACTGGTTGACGCCCTGGCTATAGACGGTGACGACCTTCTGGGTGCCGATCCAGAGCTTGTAGAACGCGGCAAGCTGCTCGTCCGACAGGCCGGTCACGGTGTCGCGGTCGCTCGAGGCGGCGGTGAGCGCCTCGTTGAAGCCGGTGACGTTCTTCAAAAAGCCCTTGTCGAGCGCGCCGGCCTCGTGGATGGCGCAGAGCAGCCCGTTGAACAGCGCCGCATCGGTGCCGGCCTTGAGCGCGAGATGCATGTCGGCGCCGTCGCACGACGCGGTGCGGCGCGGGTCGATGACGACCAGCTTGGTGCCGCGCGTCTTCCGGGCCGCGAGGATGCGCTGGTAGAGCACCGGGTGGCACCAGGCGAGGTTGGAGCCGACCAGCACGATCAGGTCGGCCTCCTCGAGATCCTCGTAGGTGCCGGGCACGGTGTCGGTGCCGAAGGCGCGGCGGTGACCGGCCACCGACGACGCCATGCAGAGCCGCGAATTGGTGTCGATATTGGCGGCGCCGATATAGCCCTTCATGAGCTTATTGGCGACGTAGTAATCCTCGGTCAGCAGTTGGCCGGAGACGTAGAAGCCCACGCTCTCCGGCCCGTGCTGCTCGATGGTTTCGCGAAAGCGCTGGGCGACGAGATCGAGCGCCTCGTCCCAGCCGGTCTCGCGGCCGTGCACGCGGGGAGAGAGCAGACGGCCCTCCAGCCCCACGGTTTCGCCAAGGGCCGAGCCCTTGGAACAGAGCTTTCCGAAATTCGCCGGGTGGTCCGGGTCACCCCGCACCTCGAGCCCGCCCGCCTCATCGGCGCGAAGCCGGACGCCGCAGCCGACACCGCAATAGGGGCAGGTCGAACAGGTTTCGGAAACGCTCTGGTCTTTCATCACGCCGCACTCCGCGTCGAGACCGCCTCGCCGTCGAGCAGGATGCGCCCATCCTCGAGCCGCACCGGGTAGGTGGCGATGCGGCCCTCGTCGGCACCCTGCGCCTCGCCGGTGTTGAGGTCGAAGACCCAGTTGTGCAGCGGGCAGGTGACCTTCTGGCCGTGCACGATGCCCTCCGAGAGCGGCCCCTGCTTGTGCGGGCAGGTGTTCGAGGCGGCGAAGACCTCGGCCTCGTCGGTGCGGAAGATCGCCACGCAGCCGACCTCCGTCTTGACCAGCCGGGCGCCGCGCAGCGGCACGTCGTCGATATGTCCGATGTCGATCCAGCTCATTTGCCTGACTCCGCTTGGGGGTTGGGGAGGCTGCCCCGGGTTCGGGCCCGGGACAGCCGGTCTTCGTGGTGTTGCTCCGGGGTGGGCCCGGAGCGGGAGGCGGCGGGGGTCACTCCGCCGCTTTCAGGGTGAGATCGGCCAGCGGCTGGAACCGGCGCGCCGCCTCCGGCTCGGCCCGTTCGGCCCAGGGATCGGTCTGGTAGACGCTCTGCGAGATGTCGAAGCGCTCGACCAGCGCGCGGCGCTCGGCGTCGTCGGAGAGCACCTCCTTGACCCAGTCGAGCCCGACCTTGGCGACCCACTTGTAGGGCCGGTCGAGATACTTGGCGTGCTCGCGGTAGAGCTGGACGAAGGCGGTGGTCCACTCGATCGCCTCCTCCTCGGTCCGCACATCGACGAGGCGCTCGGTCTCCTTCACGTCCATGCCAGCGGCGCCGGCGACGCCGACCTGATAGCCGCTGTCGACGCAGATGATGCCGACATCCTTGCAGGTCGCCTCGGCGCAGTTGCGCGGGCAGCCCGACACGCCAAGCTTGACCTTGTGCGGCGTCCACGAGCCCCAGAGCTTCTTCTCGAGCTTGATGCCGAGCCCGGTGCTGTCCTGCGTGCCGAAGCGGCACCAGTCCGAGCCGACGCAGGTCTTCACCGTGCGCAGACCCTTGGTATAGGCGTGGCCCGAGACCATGCCGGCCTCGTTGAGGTCGTACCAGATCGCCGGCAGGTCCTCTTTCTTGACGCCGAGCAGGTCGATGCGCTGGCCGCCGGTGACCTTGACCACCGCGTCATATTTCTTGGCGGCCTCGGCGATGGCAATGAGCTCTTCCGGCGTGGTCATGCCGCCCCACATCCGGGGCATCACGCTATAGGTGCCGTCCTTCTGGATGTTGGCGTGGTTGCGCTCGTTGACGAAGCGGCTCTGCGGGTCGTCGGTATAGTCGAGCGGCCAGTCCGCCAGCAGGTAGAAGTTGATCGCCGGGCGGCAGACATGGCAGCCGTTGCGGGTCTTCCAGCCCAGCTCCTGCCAGACTGCTTCCTGCGACTTCAGCTCCTGCGACTTGATCAGGCGGCGCACGTCCTCGTGGGTCAGATCGGTGCAGCCGCAGACCGGCTGGGCCGTGGGCAGCACGAAATCATCGCCGAGCGTGACCGAGAGCACCTGCTCGACGAGCCCGGTGCAGGTGCCGCAGGAGGCGCTGGCCTTGGTGGTGGCCTTGATCGCCCCGAGATCGGTTGCGCCGGCCTCGATGGCGGCGACGATATCCCCTTTGCAAACGCCGTTGCAGCCGCAGATCTCCGCCTCAGGCGGCAATGCTGCAACGGCTGACAGAGGGTCCACGGTGCCGCCCCCCTGATAGGACGGCCCGAAGATCAGCGTCTCGCGCATCTCGGAGATGTCGGTGCCGTCCTTGATCAGCCCGAAGAACCAGTTGCCATCGGCGGTGTCACCATACATCACCGCGCCGATCAGTTTGTCGTCCTCGATGACGAGGCGCTTGTAGATGCCGCGGGCGGGGTCGCGATAGACGATGTCCTCGCGGCCCGGGCCTTCGGCGAAGTCGCCCGCCGAGAACAGGTCGCAGCCGGTGACCTTGAGCTTGGTCGAGAGCTCGCGCATGGCGAAGGTCTCTTCCTGCCCGAGCAGGGTCTTGGCGAGCACCTTGGCCTGATCGTAAAGCGGGGCGACGAGGCCGAAGAGGTTGCCCTCGAATTCGACGCATTCGCCCACGGCGTAGACATCCGGGGTCTCGGTGCGCATCTGCGCGTCGACCTTGATGGCGCGGCCGCAGGCGATGCCGCTGTCCTGCGCCAGCTTGACCGCCGGGCGGATGCCCACCGCCATGCAGACGATGTCGCAGGGCAGCTCGGTGCCATCGGCGAGGTTGACCTGTTCCGCCTTGCCGTTGCCGACGATCTCCTTGGTCGAGGCCTCGAGCAGCACGGTGATGCCGCGCTTCTCCAGATCCTTCTTCAGCAGGTAGCCCGCTGCCGGATCGAGCTGGCGCTCCATCAGGTGCGAGGCGATGTGCAGCACGGTCACCTCCATGCCGCGCAGGCGCAGCGCCGCTGCCGCCTCGAGCCCGAGCAGGCCGCCGCCGATCACCACGGCCCTCGAGCCGGGTTTGCCGGCGGCCTCGGTCATCGCGGTGGTGTCTTCCAGATCGCGGAAGGCGACGACGCCGGGCAGGTCATGGCCGGGGCAGGGGATGATGAAGGCCGAGGAACCGGTGCCGAAGACCAGCTTGTCATAGGCCACTTCGCCCTTCTCGCCGACCACCACCTTGCGCGCGGTATCAACGCTCAGGACCTTTTCGCCGAAGCGGCAGGTGACCTTGTTGGCGGCGTACCAGTCATCGTCATGGGTGACGATCTCGGCAAAGCTCTTTTCGCCCGAAAGCACCGGCGAGAGCATGATGCGGTTGTAGTTGCCGCGCGGCTCGGCGTTGAAAAGCGTGATCTCGAAGGCGCCGGGATCGGCGTCGATGAGCTGTTCGAGCAGCCGGCCAGAGGCCATGCCTGCTCCGATGACGACGAGTTTCTGCATCTCTGCGTCTCCTCTCAGACGTACCAGGCGACGATGTGGGCAATCTCGCCCGCGTCATAGATCGGCAGGGCGACGAGGGTGTCGTAGCCTTCGGTCAGCCCGGGTTTGCCGGTGACGATCAGCGGCAGGCCGGTGGCAAGCACCTTGCCGATATTGCCCTGATTGGCGTTGACCCGGCGCGGCGGCTCCCGCGTGTCGTCGGTCCAGAGCGGGCCCTCGCGCTCGCAGATGCCGTCGGCGAGCACGGCGGCGACCTCACGGCCGACCTTCACGGGGCGCGAGTCCCAGATCTCGAAGCGGCGCGCGATCGGCGTGCCGCGGGCCGAGAGCAGGGTGAGCACGAAGGTCTTGTCCTGCGGCACCGGGATCGGCAGGCCGAGGCCGGTGGTGAGACCCGCCTTGCCGGCGCTGTCGGCGCGGATGAAGCGGTAACCGGAGCCGAGATCGCGGAACAGCATCGGGGTGCTGGCCGACCAGACGCCGCCCGGCAGGCCTTGGCCGCGCGGGAAATGCGTGTGCTGCGACACCCATTCGAAATGCCGCGCGGCGCCGTAATAGCCGTCGTCCAGCATCAGGAAGCCGTCGGCCTCGTGCCAGACCTCGATGGCGCCGGTGCGGTTCTCGTCATCGCCGCAGAGCACCACCATCACCGCCTTGAGCTGGGCGTCGTTGAACACCGGGATCGCCACGGCCGAGGTCAGCCCGGCTTCGGCGGCGGCCTCGATGCGCTTGAAATACGAGCCGTCGAAGCCCTTGAGCACCACCGGGCGCTCTTCGGCCCAGGCCTTGCCCGGCAGGCCTTCGCCCTTGCCGAAGCTCATGGAACGGGTGGCCTCCTCGAAGGCCGAAAGCTCGCCGTAGTTGCCCGTGGCGAGGACCAGCCGGTCCCCCTCGGGCACCCAGATCTCGGTGACCTGGATGAAGGTCTTCACGGGTGCGTCAAGAACGGTGTCCATGATCGTACTCCCTTGTCCTGGAGAGTTGCATCTGTCGCGCACCGGCATCAGGCCGGGGCGCCTGCCTTTCAGGCGGCTTTCTTCTTCGCGGGCTTGGCTTCGGACTTGCCGTGCTTGCCGTGCTCGTACTCCTCGAGGAAGTTCAGCACCTGCTCGCGGTAGAGGTAGTAATCCGGGTGCTCGAGCAGCGCCTTGCGGGTGCGCGGGCGGGGCAGGTCGACATCGACGATCTTGCCGATGGTGGCCTGCGGGCCGTTGGTCATCATCACCACGCGGTCGGCCAGCAGGATCGCCTCGTCGACATCGTGGGTGACGCAGATCGCGGTCACTTTGGTGCGCGACCAGACCTCCATCAGCACCTCCTGCAGCTCCCAGCGGGTCAGGCTGTCGAGCATGCCGAAGGGCTCGTCGAGCAGCAGCAGCTTGGGCGAAAGGGCAAAGGCGCGGGCGATGCCGACGCGCTGCTTCATGCCGTTCGACATGTCGGCAGCGCCCTTGTCCATCGCATCGGCGAGGCCGACGCGCTCGAGATAGTACTCGACCACCTCCTGGCGCTCGGCCTGGGAGGCCTTGGGATAGACCTTGTCAACGCCGATGGCGCAGTTCTCGCGGGCGGTGAGCCAGGGAAAGAGGTTGGGCGACTGGAACACCACCGCGCGCTCGGGATCGGCGCCCTCGACATGGCGGCCGTCGAGGCGGATGCCGCCCTTGGAGATGCTGTTGAGGCCGGCGGCCATGGTCAGCACGGTGGACTTGCCGCAGCCCGAATGGCCGATCAGCGAGATGAACTCGCCCTTGTTGACCTTGAGGTTGAAGTCCTCGACCACCGTGAGCGGGCCCTTGGGGGTGGGGTAGATCTTGTGCAGCTGCGAGAAGTCGAGGAAGCGCTCCTCGATCATGCCTTCCTGCGCCTTGGCGACCGCCGCCGGCACATCCGCCGCGATGCCGTGGATCGGGGTCACGTCGGGCAGGTTGCGGCTGCCTTCGGTCTTGGCCTCGATGCCCACGTCCATCAGGTAGGTGGTGACCTCGGCGCGCAGGCGCTTGAAGGTCTCGTCATGGTTCATGGCCGAGC